>JAJRXG010000286.1 GCA_024276375.1 Bacteroidota bacterium
CCCGCGCCCGCGTAAAGCAACATGGCGAGCCCGCAGTGTAAACTGGCTTTCATCCTTGTAGAGAGTTTTTAATAATTGCCTCTCCGGCTACGGAGTTTTGTCACAATTATTGATGGCCATCGCCCCTCCGGCATCCGCGCGCGTCAATAATGTGCGCCAAAACAGCATGTGGTATGATTGCAAACACAGAAACTAGCATACGGACAGTTCTCGAAGTAT
This sequence comes from Bacteroidota bacterium, assembly GCA_024276375.1. Classification (GTDB taxonomy): domain Bacteria; phylum Bacteroidota; class Bacteroidia; order Chitinophagales; family Saprospiraceae; genus JAJRXG01. Next base: position 220 of record JAJRXG010000286.1, read on the forward strand.
CTATTGGGTTCAAGAACTACTCCAATGCCTTGAGATACTGTGCTATGATATTGATGACATGCTCTCGAACAGGAGTGGGCAAATGAAGTTTGTCTGCAAGATTGCGCGTATCCATAAACAATCGCTGCATTTCTTCATTTTGTGCATCGGACTCGTAGTAGTTGCGATAGTATGCCTGTGCTCGATTCATCGCAGCAAAAATATACGCCTCTTCCTGCCAAGAATAAAAAGTGGCCAAGCTCTTTGCCTTTCGAAACAATAGCAAGGCTTCTTCATAGGAATTGATCGCATAAAACAAGCTACCTGCATCAAAATAGGTATCTCCGTCTTCCTTTTTTACAATGGCGAGATCCACCATGCTATGACCTTTGAGCACGCGATTGTTCTCTGAGTCGTTGAGTGCATAGGCGCTTTCGATTGTGGTATATATTTGCTCCTCTTGGGAGAGTTCTAAGAACGTCTCAATCTCCTTTTCGTAATTGTAGTCACAAGCCTCGGCGGATTTCACATCGCCCGATACAAATGCTTCTAAGGATACCGGACATTCCAACAGCTGCCACATCGGCATTAATGGCAGGTGATTGAGGACAAACAATCCGGGAGGCGTCAAGTAATAATCCTCTCCATACTCCGTAGTAAAAAAATCCTTAGAATACCGTACTCCACTACCCCAAGTCGCATCCACAAGATACCAGCGTCCATCAAGTTGTACTGCATTCCAAGCATGATTGGCATCTGTCAGTTCCTTGGAAGTATAGGGCAATCCCTTGCTATATCCCGTGACTGTTACACATGGGATGTCCGCATATTCACACATCTCCCTGATCAATTCTGAATATCCCCAACATACTGCTCGGCCTCTTTGCAACACATCCGCATTGCTCTGATTGATCCGTCTCTGTTGTCCTTTATACGCCTCTGTATCATATTGTATATGCTCTATCACATACGTATATATTGCTTTCATAATCGCATGATCCGTTTTGGACGAGGCCATTAGTTCTTCGGTGATGACAGCAACCATCGAATCAACTTCAAGCACATCTCGCCGGGTCGAGATATCCGATCGCTGTGTCAGGACTGGCTGACTTTTGCCGTCAAGGCACAAAATGACCATCAGAATGGCGATGAGAAAAATCTGATACGTCGATTTCATATGGTAAATATATATCAAGTATGATTGAAAGAAAGGTCTATGCCTTTATTTTTTGTTGAGACATTACACAGATCCCTCCTTGATTGTCACAAGGGATGCTGACAACCCCAATGAATTTTCCCCTTGGATTCCGCCGGATCATTGATGCGAGAATACCCTTGAAGGGATCGAACTGCAAGATAGGATTTTGACTGTGATCGGACTTCAACCCTATATCGACCCAAAGGCAATAGATACAAGAGGCTAAAAGATCTTTGCTATTTCCTGAATGTATCCTAACTCAATCCGACATCCAATGTCATCATCACTATAAATCCTCCGATAAATCCTAAGGTGGCGAGATCAGTATATTTGTCCCGCTGTGTCTCGGGAACCACCTCTTCGATAACAACAAATATCATCGCTCCAGCGGCAAATGACAATGCGTACGGCAACAATGGAGTGAAGAAACTTACCGCCACGGCACCTATAACAGCAGCAATCGGCTCAACAATAGCCGACAATTGTCCATACCAAACACACTTGAACTTGCTGATACCTTGACGCCGCAAAGGCATCGATACCGCCAGCCCTTCGGGAAAATTCTGTATCCCAATACCCAATGCCAATGCAACCGCACCTCCGATCGTCGCTTCCGGCAACCCTGCTGCCACACCACCAAACAACACGCCTACCGCCAATCCCTCGGGTATGTTGTGCAAGGTGATCGCCAGTACCAATAAAGTGGTACGATGCCAAGGAGACTTCATCCCCTCTGACTCGCTTTCGCGAAAATTGATATGCAAGTGCGGAAGTACCTTGTCCAATCCAAATATAAACAACGCTCCTAAAGCAAACCCTATCGCAGCCGGAACTACTTTGGCAAATCCCGTCCCACTACTCATCTCTATCCCCGGTGCCAATAGACTCCAAAAACTCGCCGCTACCATCACTCCGCCCGTAAATCCCAACATCCCATCCAGTAAAGCGCGGTTCATACCCTTCAACAAAAATACCAACGATGCGCCAGCTGCCGTTACGATCCAGGTAAACATAGATGCATAAAAGGCTGCCAGTATAGGATCTATGCTCTCAAGATAGTGTATGATGTTGTCCATTATGTATGTTTATTGTTTGGTAGAACCGATCAGAATCAGATCTAAAACAAAGTTATAAAATTAATACTCTATGATACAACTCTACGATATACTGGGTTTACGATTTTTTGAAAGCCCGATATATCGTCGATATACCCATAGACTGAGGTATCACCTCGACTGATATATATCCCACTCCTTGCAGTATCTCCTTGAGGGCTTCTCCATACGGGAAGTGCATCGCAGATTTCGATAGATAGGCATATGCCTTCTTGTCCTTCGAAAACAATCTACCGATCAACGGAAGGATATAATTGGTATATACCAAGTACCCTTGCTTAATCGGGAATCTCGCGGGTATCGATGTCTCCAATATCACCAATATACCGCCGGGCTTCAACACCCGCAACAATTCAGACAGCCCCAAGCGTAGATGCTCAAAATTGCGTATCCCATAGCACACCGTGATAGCATCAAAGCGATCCGCATCATACTCCAATGCCTCCGCATCACCCAATTCAAATCGCACACGATCCTCTAAATTCTGCTCCTCAATCTTCTGCTGGGCGACCTTCAACATACCCGCAGATATGTCAAGACCGACGATCTCCTCCGCTGAAGACTTGCTAAACAAGATCGGCATATCTCCCGTCCCTGTCGCTATATCCAATATCGATATAGGATTGCGCTCAGCAACCATCTTCAATACGTTGTTACGCCAACTTACATCCAGACCCATGGATATCACTCGATTGAGTACATCATAATTGCCAGAGATCTTGTCAAACATCTGCGTGACTTGCTCCTTCTTGCTTCCTTGACTGTCTTTATATGGCGTAATCTCTTTCATACTTACTGTACCTCTACGATATATCGAGGATTGATTATAGTTGCAATGATATCTATTTTTCTGTGTAAGAAGTACATCAATGCCTCAAGAGCTTATACATTCTACGTGTGCATCCATTCTTTTACATGCAAATTTCAATATATGTTAGCAAAACGTCATATATTTAAAACATAAGTAGTATATTGACCCGAGAGAAGGTAGCACTTCTATTATTCAAGAATATCGCACATATTCTACTAAAATGGTCGTGCCCAGTTATAAACATAATCTTTTAACGATGACGACCATATCAGCAATGTGATTACAGAACATTTTTAATCAGCCTTGTACAAGTTCACAATCACAGTTTACTCACTCAAGCTATAACATCCATGCGTATTTATCTCCATCTAAC
>JAJRXG010000287.1 GCA_024276375.1 Bacteroidota bacterium
CCCGAACGAAAAAATACCGGTTGCACGGTATGTGAGCATGCATGTGCAACCCTAAGAGATAATTGCACTTTAACCTCATCTGTCAACGGATGGATGCGGCGGAAGTGTTAATTTAACTTCAAGTACGACAACTAGGCGAAAACCTTGATTGTTTTGAGCTATAAATGTAGGAAGCAGACGAAAACTATTCTAACAAGAATATGCTACTGTACTTCTACTAATGCAAACAATCAAGGTTTAGTCAAGAATAAAAAAGAGTCCACGACCTTCCATCGCAACGGAATGCAGACCCTCTTTCTCGACGTCAACCGAGGCTGCAAAGATAGGACATCTTTTGATTATTTGCAATGTACATGAGGTGGGAGAGCCATATCATATCGAGTCCTATGGCAGTATTGCATAGTACGGGACAACTCCTTTGTAAATGGGTATGGGTGTGGAATGTTTTTAAAATGAAGTATTTCTTATTGTTAGTGATGTTTTTAATGACAAACTATTCATTTATAGGAGTAAGCGAACTGCCTTCTGTGAAAGAAGAAGTGAATGATAGTACGATATTGATAATGGCTGATCTAAATGAACATCGAGGAGGACATAAATATTTTGCAACATACAAGGGCAATCCACTATGTGTTGCTTGGGGTTGTGGGAATGATCATAATTGTTGCTTACCAGAGATAGTGATTGTTGCTCAATAATTTTACATTATAAGTAGTATCTATTTGATGCTCAGCCAGTTGAATAGATACTACTTTAGACAAATACTTTAGACAAACAAGAACTATGAGGAATTTCGGCTTTTTCTTGATTGCCTTTATGTCGTTGCTATATATGTCAAGTTGTTCAAACCAAGATCAAATTTCTATTCTTCATTCGAGCAATATTGCCTCAGATATAATAAGTTTCCCACTGGATTCAACTCAATCATACAAACTGAGGTTTATCACACAATATGAAGAAGATGGCATTGAGTATTTTATTACTTTGGATGACAATCATCCGGCGTTTATTTCTATTTATGATTTAGTGAATAGGAACCTTCTAAAAAAAATACCTTTGACGTATGATGGCCCAAACGGGGTAGGAATCCCTACAGGTTTAGTTGTTGTCTCTCTCGATTCTATTTATGTCATATCCAATTACCTTATCAGTTTGGTTGATGTTCAAGGGCTCGTGATGGATAGACATCGCACCATCGAAGACGGTATGAACCATAGTAGCGAAGGGGGTATGTTATGTGGATATACTTTTAGTCCTTGTACAGTTATTGACAAACATCTTTACTGCCCATCCATTCCGGATCGAAACCCTTTTACAAATGAATTTTTTGATGGATATGCTCTGATGTCAATGGATACGGAAGAAAAGGATATCGAATTTAAATATTCATATCCTGAGCAACATAAGAATGATTATTTGTTACCTGAAATGGTGTTTTTTGGTATTGCTTACCGGGATAGCAATGCCATCTTTTCATTTTCTGTTTCGGATAGTTTATATATTTATAATTTGCATGACAACATAAAGACTAGTAGATATGCTCGTAGCATTTTGGCAGATAAGCCCCCTAATAAATATCGGGGTAGTAAGGACTTAGAAGAGCGATGGGACTATATCAGAACCAATAGAACTTATAGTGATATCATTTATGACAAGTATCGACAGAAATTTTACCGCTTTGTTAGTCACCCATTAAATGAAGAAGAAATGGCGAAAAACACTCAATTGCGCAGGGTATCAATCATTACTTTCAATAAGCATTTTGAGATCCAAAGTGAGTGTATGATGGAATCTGGAAGATATGATACTAATAGATACTTTTGCAGTAAAGATGGATTTTATGTTTCCCTCATGAACGATGATAGTCCATATATTAATGAAGATAAGTGGTACTTTCAAAAAATAGAATTATAAATAAATTTCTGACATATATTCCCAATCGGCTAGTGATATTCCTATGGAGAAAGCTTATATTGTCCGTCGAAGTGAAGTATCAGTTTCAAATAACAAAAGCTTACATGGAGAGAAAGGAGTTGAATTATTTACGAACAATGCAGGAATGACAATAAGAGTAATTCAAACAGCATTTGCCTCTAAAACCAATCAAATTAAAACCATCCCCTGCCCGCCATGGTGTCCCAATTGCTATTGGTGCACACCAACAGGAGGAGGAGGTTCCGGAGGATGCGCGGAACCATGTGAACGTGATTGTGAAGATGGTAAAGAGAATATATACCGATTTAGAACAAAAAGAGATTATGATGGGGGCTTCAGAGGCAAGGGAGAGTGGTTTTTTGTTGCAATATTTGCCGAAGACATTTCATATACCATACAAAATGGTGCTGTGGTTCTAACTGGAAACCCCCTAGCTCATATTAAGACAGGCATTGTGCCAGGTGTAGCGGGTAATTATTCTTGGTATTCTCCAAATTTTAGTTTAATCAGATGGAACACAGATACAGATGGAGATCGAATAAAAGTTGCCGTCTATGAATCAGATGGTGGATCCACCAAAACTGTATCCTTTAAACTTAAGTTTTCGTTCGAACAGGTGAGTTTTGAATTCCCCATTAATTTTCAAGTTAGTAATGGGGATGACTATATTGGTGAGTATATTGTAGATTACTGTGATGATTTTGATTTTCCATATCACCCAGCATATCAAGTGGTTGTTGAACATAATGAAAGATAAATAATATTGAAGGAGACTTGTTCTCCTTCATTCTATATTACTGGAAAAATCTATTATAATGAAGATGTTCTCATTGTTACAATGTTTATTTCTATTATTTCCTTTTTGGGTATTAAGCCAAGAGGGCAAAAGCATTCTTGTTAGTACTAGTTTTGGTTTGGCTGTAGTTGAAGGACATACCGGATTTTCAGTTGATGGTGAAATTTCTAAAGAATTCGAAAATAGAACTAGTGTCGGTGTTTATTACAATTTGATGTCATCCAATAAGGAAGAGAACACAGTTGGCGTTAATAGCTCTCGCAGACTTGTCGGAATACGAGAGGTTATTGATCTCACTCCTGAGAGTCTTGAACTCTTAAAAGAATTTTCTTATCGATCATACTCACGAAACGCTAGTAGTATCGGGTTACAAGTAGCATATAATGTCGTGGACAATGAGAGACTACTAGTCAGGCTTGGTGGTGGTCCTACATATAATATATATAAATCAGTTGACATATCCATAAATTCACTGGATCAATCTTTTCTATCGAAAATACATGGGGCTTTGGGATAGGATTGGGTATCAACAAGTATC
>JAJRXG010000288.1 GCA_024276375.1 Bacteroidota bacterium
AAAATCCCGTCGTGAGGTAACCCCAAGAAGGAAAATATGGATGCTCCGTGACAGGCATCAATTCCACATGAGTATATCCCAGTTCTAAAACATAGGCCACCAACTCTTTGCTAAGTGCTCTATAGTCAAGGGATTCATGACCTAAGGGTTTTTTCCAAGACCCTATATGCACTTCATATATACTCACTGGACTATGATATGGATCAAACCTAGAACGTTCATCCATCCATGTCTCATCCTCCCATTCATAGGCATCGTCCCAAGTGATAGCGGCGGTCTTGGGCGCGACCTCAAAAAAACGTCCATAAGGATCAGTCTTCTCCCTTACGTGAGCATCATAATGACTCAAGATCCGGTATTTATACATCATACCTTTCGGAATATCAGGAATAAACCCTTCCCAAATACCGGATGCATCCCAACGGACATTCAATTCATAATCCCGGCCATTCCAATTATTAAAAGCTCCGATCACTTGCACCGATCGAGCCGCAGGAGCATAAACAGCAAAATATGTCCCCTTCTGTCCTTTGACAATCACCTGATGCGCTCCCATCTTCTCATATAATCGGGTGTGCTTACCTGATTTAAACAGGTATATGTCAAAGTCAGTCAACAAAGAATAAGCCACAACTCGATTGCCCACTACACTACTTTTGATGGTATTGAGGTAAATATAAGATTATGTGAGAAAGGAACTCTTATAGTTGAAGTCCAAATTTTACGAAATCCTAAATATCATATAACAACAGTGAATGACTACATGAACCGGAAGTAGTATTCTAAAAAATATAGCCAACAAATTATTTCAAAGTAATAAGAATCTATCCAATTGCTATACTTCTCAATACTAGCTTGGATTCACACTCTTGGACAATTACTCCTTGAATATTGGATATAACTAGGTTCCATTTTGTCATGTGAGCGATACCTGCTCACGATGATATAACAGACTCTTCCCATCTCCTATCCCAGTACTTGACGCTTCACCGCCCTGGATATAAACCGGACTTTGTCCTTTAAAGCAAATCGCTTTAAGGTAGTCTTAATCACCCCCTTGGTCATCATTGTCTTTTTAGAATAATCGATATTGACATCTACGATAACAGGACGTCCCTGAGCGGATACACTGATAGCTTCGGTGATCGCAGATGCTATCTTATGATCATCGGGCATATCTATAAAGTGCGCTCCTGTGGCTATCGCAACACCTTCGACATTGAGTTGCCCTATGATGGAACAAGTCTTGCGATTGAGCGGTACAGATTGAAACTGGGAAATCTGTCCCAATTCTCCATCGTGAAATACAAATACAATCGGACCTAACCCATGAGTAGAAGCAGTGACCAGCTCCATACAAGTCATCATAAATGCTCCATCTCCTACTATCGCCAATACTTGCTTGTCGGGATTGACCAACTTAACGGCGATACAGGCAGGTGTACAATATCCCATACAGTTAAAGTCCGTAGGCGAAATAAAATGGCGGGGATGATAGATGGGAAACAACTCTGAAGCCAAAAATGTATGTTTACCATCATCAACTGCCATGATGGCATCATCATCGGCAAGCGCCCTGAGGGATTTAAAAAAATGACCCGGAGATACTTTGTCACTCTTCTTTTCCAGCAACCACTCTGACACATATTTCTCTTCATCTTTTAGAATCTGATTTTTGAGTGCCTCGCCATCTCTGTCCGTAGCAAATGATCTGTTTTCTAATTCCTTCAAAATAGCTGATAGTGCTTCATGCGCATCTGCCTCGATGGCCACTGTTGTTTTATAATTTTTGTCAAATACCTTAGGATTAATATCAATATGGATTAAATTTGGAGGATCTTCGATGCCGTAACTACCCGTAGCAAGTTCTCCAAATCGCACACCTACTGCAAGCATACAATCGATGTCCTTGAAGGTGTTTTGAGCGGCTGGTTTGGAGGCCGGCCCAAAACCAACACCTACGGCATAGGGATGTCTGGCGGAGACACTGCTCTTGCCTTGGAGGGATGTTGCAATGGGTGCAACGAGGAGACTGGATATGCGCTCTGTCAAATCCGATGCATCCACTGCACCCCAGCCTACAAATATTGCCGGCTTCTTAGCACTGACCAATAGTTCCACGGCCTTGGAGACTTTGGTTGCATCCGGTCTAGTCATTGTTTTCTCTCCTTTGACAAATGCCGGGAGTCCATCTACATTACCTTGAAACATCTGTAGATTGACAGGTATCTCAATAAATACGGGTCCCGGCTCCCCTGATATGGCCAAATTATAAGCTTCATATATAGTCGGGATGACGTCTTGGTGACTTTGAATCACGTATGATCCCTTAGTAATAGCGGCCACGAGTCTCTGTTGATCCAATGCATGTAATTGATAGGCTCTATCACTATCTGTACGTGTGCCTCCCGTTATGACCATCATAGGGATGCCATCGAGATACGCTTCCCCCATTCCACTCATCGCATGGGTCGTTCCTGCCGCTGGAACAATCACCATGCACCCGATGCTATCAGATGTACGCGATACAGCATCTGCCATGAATGCTCCACTGCCTTCATGTGTCACTAGTATAGGTTCAATTTGTTCGGATTTATTGAGTTCATCATAGAGTTCTGTGTTGTGAACACCCGGGATGCCAAACGTATAACGTACACCAATCTGTTCTAAGGCATATATGGCGAGTTGCGCAGCTGTTTTTTTCATTGGGTTGTTTTTAGTTTTTTGTCACTGGAGATATCTGACTATGTTTTACGAGTAACCTTGCCTCTCTTATTCATCCATACTGACGGATATAATTGGCAAAATAATACATCGATAAAATTAACAAATTAGCTACTAAAATGTTGGTCAAATATTTCTATCTTAGGCAGAAGTTTTCCATATAAGTTGTGACGTATGAAAACACAGATTTTGATTATAGAAGATGAAGCCATCATCGCAGCAGATATTGAGGCGATTTTGACAGACTTGGGATATAATATAGCCAAAATCTGTCATTCTAGCGACCAAGCGATAGACTACCTCAGTTTTAACACACCAGATTTGGTGCTTTGTGATATACAGATCAAGGGATCCAAAGATGGCATTGAAGTAGCTCGTATTGTCGGGCAGCACAAGAAGATCCCATTTGTTTTTCTTACGTCCTTTGCGGACAAATTAACCCTTTCAAGGGCGGTTCAAGTAACACCATACGGTTATATTGTAAAACCTTTTAACCAAAATGATCTTCTGTCCACGATAGAGGTTGCCTTGTTTAAGTTTTATCAAGAAGTTGAAATGTTATCTGTTACTATAGACAAGGTCAACAAGTTGACGAACGAGCATCTAACACAAAAAGAGTACGAAGTTCTTGAATTGCTCATCAATGGTAAATCTTATGAAGAGATATGCTCCGACCTGAATATCTCTGTCAACACACTGAAGTATCATACAAGAAATATTCTGAGAAAATTTGATGTATCCAATAGGGGAGCGATTATGCAAAAACTACTTCAATACCTTACAAAAAGAGCTTAATATCAATTTTTCCCACCCATAGGGGTGGGAAAATCGTCATTTTGTTGATCTATCTTTGTCCTATGAGATTATTTAAGATGGGTGACCAGAGTGTAGAAAGAGAGGTCATAGATATCAAGAATAATGTCCATGTGGCATTATGGATAGAAGATGTTTTGTTGGATATTGAAACGCAGTTGAATGAGCACTATGCAAAAAACGATGACTTATCACCTCCAAAAGACGATTTAAATTGATGGAAATAAGTCATTAGATGAATTTGATAACTAAATAACTTGTCATGAAGTTGTCTAAACGGGAATTCGAGGTTTTACAGCTCATTTCCTATGAATATACCATAGACGAAATAGCTAAAAAACTGTATGTAAGCAGTCATACTGTCGTTTCTCATCGCAAAAATCTATTTGTAAAAATGGATGCAAAGAATATGGCTGGTGTGGTGCGCAAGGGGTTTGAGGAAGGCATATTAATGACCGGTCGGCAGATACCGTCTTAAGCTACTTTCATATAATCGCGTATTTTTAGACTTACACTGGTGCCATCAGAACCGTCGAGTATAAGATCAGCATCAAGCTGAGATCGGAATGTATTTATCAATTTGTATCCAAAAGATTTATTCATTATATTTTCTGTGGATTCTTCAAAACCAATGCCGTTGTCCGATACATCGAGATATAGAGCATCATCTTTCTCCCTCAAAGAAATCTTTACTATCCCAGAACGACCCTCGGGAAAAGCGTGCTTTAAAGCATTGCTGACAAGTTCATTGACAATCAATCCAATTGGAACAATACTATCAACATCCAATAAGATACTCTCTATGTCCAATTCGAATTGTATTTGATTTTCATCGATATTATAGGAACGATATATACTAGTGATCAATTTTTCAAAATATGTTTTTACTCCGATACTGGCTATATTCTCTTTCTGATATAGGTTTTGATGAATCAGCGCCATAGATTTTACTCTGTTCTGGCCTTCCTTCAATACATCCAATGCCCTCGGATCTTCTACATGACGCGCCTGCAGATTTAAAAGAGAGGAGATAAATTGCAGATTGTTTTTCACACGGTGATGAATCTCCCTGAGCAATGTGTCTTTCTCTTTGAGGGCTTTAGAGATCACGGCATTTTGCATCCTCGTCTTACGATATAAAAAAACGATCCCTACCAACAGACCCGTTGTGATTATCATTGCCGTCAATAGCGTGTATATCCGTGTTCTTGAAGCCTTTAAGCGTGCTGTAGAAAGTTCCCTATCTGAATTCAGAAGTGCAATTTGCATTTCTTTATTTTTGGCGTCATATTTAAACTCAAGTCCATTGATTTGTTCGGCTATCTCTGTGTTGAGCAGACTATCGCTTAGGATATGAAATCGCTCCAAATGCAAAAGGGATTTGTCCAAATCTCCGGATTCCTTAAAAGATTCATATAGTACTTCATGAGCTTGTGCCAATTCTAGAAGTGCTTGATTCAATGAAGTGTCAAGTATGATATGCTGCAACAGATAAATTCCCTTTTTCCGCATTCCGTTCTTTATAAGAACAGATCCATACAACAGTTGGCTTTGGGTAATCAAGTTGGGTGCTTCCAAGTCAAGTGCCAATTGATATCCATTTTTGGCGTAAGGTAGGGCATCACTATAGTTTTCTAAATTGTATAAAAGGCGTCCGATCTGTCCATTGATATATACCAAGCCCCATTTATTTTGTTGTTGGGTGTCTATCATATAAGCATGTTCATAATACCACAAAGCAGAATCGGGCAAGTTTAATTTTTCATAAACAAGACCCAAATTAGAATATGCAATCGACTGCTCGGTTGTATCCGAAAGCGCAACAGACAATTGATAAGAGCGATTGTGATACACCTGTGCATCCCGGTATCTTTTTAATTGAAGGAGCAAGAATCCCAGTTTCGAAGAAGCCCGGATGATTCCTGTAGTATCCTTCAATGATTCATACAACTCAAGTGCCTTAGTAACTGCAGACATGCTTTCACTCCACATAGATCTATCTGAGTTGAGATTGGCCAAAGCCATGTTCACAACGGCAAGATGTCGATTATTTCCAAGTTTTTTATGAAACTGAAAATATTGGTCAAAGTAAGACTGGCTTAGACTGTAATTGGAAAGATTTTTATGAACAATACCATAGTAATAATACATGACATCCTTTTTATAATCAATGCGATTGTTCCGGTATATCGTTTGGAGCGTATCCAAGAGGATGAGACTCAGAGCAGGTCTGGTTCTTGCTTTTTCCCAAGCTGTACCCAGCAGGTAGTTGATTTTCATCGAATCAGATCTTAAATCGGCGTAAGTATCCCATATATTGTCCTGATGTACGTCAGCAGACAACCCGGAAGAAGGTTGCAAAAGACAGACAAGGAGTAATATGTTTAAGAAGTTCATGCTCATTTGATCCGGCAGAGGGTTTGTTTTTTTTAGAGAAAAAGAATCATTGTATTTTTGAGATATATAAAATTATGTTTTAGATTGTCTCATCTTCCTCCGGCTTATGGAATACTATAAAGAATGGTCAACTATATTTTTCACTCGTAAAGTAGTGATTTTTATCTTTTTTGTAACAATTTATTCCTCTTGTTCTACCGAAACTACTACACCGCTCCGTCCAAATATTATCTATGTACTGGCGGATGATTTGGGCTATGGCGATTTATCTTGTTTTAATCCGCAATCTAAGATCCGTACGGTTCATATAGATAAGATGGCGAGCTCAGGCATGCGCATGACAGATATGCATAGCTCGTCGTCCGTCTGTACACCGACGCGATATGGCATTTTGACAGGCAGGTACAACTGGCGATCTCCCATCAAACAGGGTGTTCTCTGGGGCAAATCTAAGGCACTTATTCCCAACAATCGCACGACGATCACCTCCTTACTCAAGAAACAAGGCTATACGACTGCCTTTGTGGGCTGATGGCACTTGGGCTGGGACTGGAATATGAACGAATCTGCGTCATATTGTACAGGATGAACCGGATGATCAGTATATGCTTCGACCAGAATTCACAAGAGGGATAGCGACTCTTGCGGCATATGACTTGACTTACGACATACTGATCTATCCTAAGCACTTGGCAATAGCGGAGCAATTGGTAGGGGCATTTCCCAATCAACCTTTTGTGATCGATCATATGGCCATACCTGATATCGGAACTCCGATCAACAGCACGGACTGGAGCAATAAAATAGAGAATATCGCCTTGAACGACGACGTATATTGTAAACTTTCAGGGATCATTACGGAAGCCGATTGGAACAACTGGACGTATGAAGATATCGTACCGTTTTTGGATATGGTTATGAATGTATTTGGCGTAGATCGCGTGATGGTTGGATCAGACTGGCCTGTTTGCCTGCTGGCGGGAAGTTACAGCGATGTCCACGATATCATCTGGAACTATATCCAACAATTCACAGTAGATGAAAAAACGGCCATCATGGGAGGAAATGCGATCACTTTTTACAATCTCAGCTAACTCCAATCCGCCAATGCTAACAGAGATGCACTCCGATTGTTAGCTCTGAGTAGATTCATTATATTTGTTCATAGTACCAACGCCCAAAATCCCCATATACAAAGTAGTCAAACCAAATGCCCTCTATTGCACATTAAATTAACTACCAAATACAGGCATTAATAATTTGTTGCAGGTATGCATGTGTCTCCTTTTTTGTAATATTGTTGCAAGCGGGATCAATGCTGATTCACTACCCATGATCCTCTAACCTACTTGCTATTCATCATATTATCAAGTAAACCAATAACGCAGATCACGTATGAAATTAATCAGAATAGGCTCACCGGACAATGAAAGACCAGGTGTCATCACAACGCAAGGAACATGGATAGATGTGAGCGCCTTTGGTGAGGATTATGATTCCACCTTCCTGTCCAACAATGGTATTCAAAGATTGCGTGCATGGCTCCGGGAACATGAGGCTTCATGTCCTGTCGTTGCTCCTATCGAACGACTTGGACCACCCGTATCCCAAGTGTCAAAAATCGTATGTGTAGGCCTCAACTACGCACAACATGCCAAGGAAAGTGGCATGGAAGTGCCATCTGAACCCGTGTTGTTTTTTAAAGCAACAAGTGCATTATGCGGCCCTAACGACGATCTCGTTATCCCGCAAGGAGGTGAAAAAACGGATTGGGAAGTAGAATTGGCCATCGTCATAGAAAAGAAGGCCAGTTATGTCTCAGAGCAAAATGCCATGGATTACATCGCCGGATATGTATTACACAATGACTATAGTGAGCGAGCATTTCAATTGGAACAAGGAGGGCAATGGGTAAAGGGCAAAAGTTGTGACACCTTTGCACCAATCGGACCATTCTTAGCATGTCAAGAAGAAATCCCCGATCCCCACAACCTAAATCTCTGGCTCACAGTCAATGGTGAGACCATGCAGCATAGCTCAACCTCAGACTTGATATTTGATATACCGCATATCGTCAGCTATATAAGTCAATATATGACATTGCTACCCGGAGATATTATTTCTACGGGCACACCATTTGGCGTTGGACTCGGAATGAATCCTCCGCGATATATAGTCCCTGGGGATATTATAGAGCTGGGTATTGATGGACTTGGTCGTTCGCGACAAATGGCAAAAGCGTATGAACAGCCGTCCAATACTCAATAATCACCAGAGATATGAACCGATATTGCCTGGCATTAGATCTCAAAGACGACAAGCACCTCATCAATGCTTATGAAGAATATCATAAAAAGGTCTGGCCCGAGATACTTCAAAGTATCAAAGATTCAGGCATAGAAAAATTAGAAATTTATCGCGTTCACAATCGCTTGTTTATGATAATGGAGACTGATAGTACATTCTCCTTTGACAGAAAAACTCAGATGGATGCATCCAACAACAAGGTACAGGAATGGGAGGAACTTATGTGGAAATATCAACAAGGTCTTCCCTTCGCTCAACCAGGTGATAAATGGATGCTCATGAAAAAAATATTTGAATTATAAATAGCAAATGGACTTAGGAATAGATCAAAAAATAGTAATTGTAACGGGAGGTTCTAAAGGCATAGGTGAAGGAATCACCAGAGTCTTGGCAGATGAAGGTGCCATACCGATAATAGCAAGTAGATCCAAACAATCGGGCAAAGATCTTGTAAACGAACTATCCTCACAAGGACAAGAATCATACTTTGTAGAAGCTGAATTGTCACATAAAATGGATTGTATCAATGTTGTCCGTAAAACAATCGCCAAATATGGTCGCGTCGATGCGCTGATCAACAATGCGGGAGTAAATGATGGCATCGGACTCGAAGCAGGGAATGCAGACAAATTTGAAAAATCACTACATAAAAATCTCATACACTATTATACCTTGGCACATCACTGTCTTCCTCATCTTATCGAGACACAAGGGGCAATTGTAAACATCAGTTCTAAGACCGCTATGACAGGTCAAGGTGGTACTTCGGGATATGCTGCTGCCAAAGGTGCCCAGCTCGCATTGACAAGAGAGTGGGCCGTCGAATTGCTCAAGTACAACATCAGGGTCAATGCCATCGTCCCAGCAGAAGTCATGACTCCACTGTACAAAAAATGGTTGGACACATTTGGCAATCCCGATCGAGTACTTAGTACCATTTTAGAAAACATCCCGCTGGGCAATCGCATGACTACCCCTAGCGAAATCGGTTCGATGGCAGCTTATTTGATTTCCAATCGCGCACGGCATATCACCGGGCAGCACTTATATGTAGATGGTGGATACGTACATCTGGACAGAAGCATTCTACCACTGAGAACAAGTCCACTCAAAGAAGGAAAATGACAACAGGCCTATTTATACCATGTTATATCAATCAGTTCTACCCCCAAGTGGCCATTGCGACCCTAGAATTATTGAAAAAGATTGATGTATCCTTTGTCTATCCCGCTAACCAAACCTGTTGTGGCCAACCGATGGGCAACGCGGGATTAGAAAAGTATGCCTGTGGTACAAGCCAGTTATTTGTTGATAATTTTCATGATTTTGACCGTATTGTCGCCCCATCTGCAAGCTGTGTCTATCACTTGCGCCACCATATGGATCCTTCTATTGATCCTGCTGTAAAATCAAAAATACAAAGTAACATATTTGAGCTTTGCGACTTTATTTACAACCACTTGAATATAAAAAGACTCGATGCTGTATTTCCCCATAAGGTATCTGTCCATCATGGATGCCATGGACTGCGTGGATTGCGTATAGGGCATCCATCCGAAGTGCCCGGTACCGGCATCTCACCCGACACAGAACTATTGAGAGGTGTTAAAAATATAGATTTGCTTCCAACTCGTAGGACGGATGAATGCTGTGGTTTTGGTGGAACATTTGCCATAGAGGAAGACATCATATCTGTGCGTATGGGAGAAGACAAATTGAAAGATGTCATGGATAGCGGAGCTTCTGTGATCACCTCCTCTGATATGTCCTGCCTCATGCATCTGGATGGTATCATCCGTCGCAAGCGATACCCTGTAAGCGTCATGCACGTGGCAGAGATTCTTAATTATAATGGGGGTAAGTTATGAATCATGCTCAAACAACCAAAGCATTTTTCAAAGATCCTCAAAGGGTCGGTTGGCATGATAATGCCCTGTGGTATGTTCGAAGTAAAAGAGATAAGGCAGCCAATCAAGTCAAAGACTGGGAGTATCTCAAGGATGCCGGAGCAGCAATCAAACAACATACCCTTGCACATCTTGATAAATATTTGCAAAATTTTGAGGATAATGCACAACAGAATGGCGTGCATGTGCATTGGGCAACAGATGCTCAGGAGCATAATCAGATCGTACACAGGATCCTTGCACAAAAAGGTGTAACGAGAATTGTGAAAAGCAAATCCATGCTGACTGAAGAATGTGGTCTCAATCCATATTTGGAAAGCAATGGGATAGAAGTTATAGATACCGACTTAGGTGAAAGAATCGTACAATTGGCAAAAGAAAGTCCCAGTCATATCGTCATGCCGGCGATTCACAAAAAGAAAGAAGAAATCGATACCCTGTTTCAAGAACACCTGCACACTGCTCCCTGCGGCGGAGATCCTCTATACCTGACTCGTGAAGCACGTAAACACCTCAGAGAGAAGTTTCTAAACGCCGAAGCTGCAATTACAGGTGTAAATTTTGCAATTGCAGACAACGGCGCCATCGTCGTCTGTACCAACGAAGGCAATGCAGATATGGGTGTACAATTGACTGATCTGCACATAGCTTGTATGGGCATCGAAAAAGTAATTCCTTCTATGGAGGATCTCGGTGTATTCATAAGACTCCTCGCTCGTAGCGCTACGGGTCAACCTATCACTACATACACTTCCCACTTTATCCGACCCAAGCCCAATGCCACTATGCATATTGTCATTGTCGATAATGGTAGAACACGACAGATGGCAAGATCGGATTTTAAAAATTCATTGCATTGTATAAGGTGTGGAGCATGTATGAATACCTGCCCCATCTATCGGCGCAGTGGAGGCCATAGTTATGATGCGACAATTCCCGGACCCATTGGTTCAATACTCAGTCCGGGTATCGATCTAAAAAAATACAGCTCGCTGCCATTTGCCTCTACCTTGTGCGGCTCCTGTACGGAAGTATGCCCTGTAAGAATCAATATCCATGACCAACTTTACAAATGGAGACAAATTATCTCAGTGGATGGAAATTTCCCAATAGGCAAGAAAGTATCTATGAAGATCACCGGATACATATTGGCAAGACCTCGATTGTAACGCATGATTGGAACTATAGCTAGGTATGCGATTAGAATACTACCACGTACATTTCTTTACAATCGATGGAATATATGGGGCAAGGGCAGAGAAATGCCACCCGCTCCCAAGGAGACTTTTGATCAATGGTATAACAAAAACAAACCTCAATGAATGAATAGCCGGCAACATATATTCGATGCCATAAGAAGGGCTCAACTCACCCCCATTGACCATCCGTCGATAGATTATAGTAAATGGACTGTTGAGGGTCAATCCCTGCTCATGGATTTTCAATCCATGGTGGAAAATGTAGGTGGTTTATACTCGCATCTCGGACAAATCTCAGAATTAGAACTTCTTATAAAGACCCACTATCCTGCCGCTGTGAATATCATAAGTACTGTATCACTCAACAATATAAACGCCATTCCAATGGATCCGTCCACAGATCCACATCTCTTGGCAGACGTAGAACTGATTGTAATGGAAGCGTCTCTGGGCATTGCAGAAAATGGCTCCGTATGGCTTCAAGACCCATTGATTAGAGTACTTCCATTTATTACTCAACACTTAATCGTGGTACTGCAAGGCTCTAGAGTTGTTGCAAATATGAACGATGCTTACAGCATCATTTCCACAGAAGATTTTGGCTATGGCGTATTTGTTTCCGGGCCTTCTAAGACGGCTGACATTGAGCAATCCCTCGTCATCGGCGCGCATGGTGCATTGAGTACGAGAATTGTAATCACATAGTCCTATGGCACCATTTTACATCAATTGGATATAACTCAATTTTACGCGTATTTGCCGCGGTACTATCGTAGTACTCAATATCATGTGGCGCCTTTTTTGCTTGATACAATTTCAATTATGAAATATTCTTTCCCTTATTAGCCGGTTATTAAATTGATAATAACGATGATATTTTCTATAAATCGTACCGCACCAAATTCTTTCATAGTTTACTTTCCAATACTTCGCACTTATTTCTCATATTATTTAGAACATCTTGGTGTCTTTTAGATTCTCTAATTGATGTAAATCTTTTTCTAGATCGTGTAAATACTCGTACGGAGGATCTTGTTCGTAATAATTGACATAGACATATCTTTGTCCACGAATACCAACATACTTAGGAAGTTTC
>JAJRXG010000289.1 GCA_024276375.1 Bacteroidota bacterium
ATTAGGACAATGGCAATTACATGTTTGGACTAAATTAGAAAACCCAGACGGTATATTTTCAGCTTTTAATCGAGCTATTGGAGACTAAACAAATTAAATGAATTTGCCAAAACCAACATGAACAGATGAGAATAATCGAGTAGTTTAACCCGAATTACGCATTGGAGAAGTGCAATGAGTGTTCAAAACCAACGTCCATGAGGCTTTTCGTGAGAGAAGCATAGCACCGGGCTATGGTGAAGAAAGGGGAAGCAGCGTAGCGACCAGGGCTAAGGATTTGAATACGGAATAGGTTTTCTATTGCATAATTCGGGGTTTAATTTAGCCTAAAAAACACTCATCTTTACACTGTGAATTACAGTTTGGTCGGGTTGATCTTTAACAAATAATTTTCACCTGCAAACAAATTCAAATTTATTGTCTTTGCTGAATTACATAAAAATTTTGTTACTTCCAGTTTCCGTCTGCTTTTACTGTCCTGAACCAGTTCAACAGTATAGTTTTCGGTTTTAGGAAGAAAATCATTCAATTTCAATTTTATCTGCGTTGCTTTCTGCTCGTTCAAACAAACTTACATGCCATACTTTACCTTTTCTTATCGCAATAGCTGCCAGCTCCCCGATTTTGCTTTGAGGTAACACAAACGTCTCGTCTCAGGTAACCGGAACCTCGATGATGTATTAAACTAATACCTATTTTTTGATAAATTGATGGACATAGCATTACTATTGATTCTTTCAAAATAAGAGCTTAAAATGCTTCTAAAACAACTTTAACCAAAAGAAAATCAATAGACATATTGACTATATTGACAACAAAAATAATGAGTATCAAGAAGAACTTGATAGACAAGACGATAAATATACTGCTGATGCAAATGTAAAGAAGGAAGAATTAAAGCAAAAGATAGCATATCAAACCAAGAAAAATGTATATGTGTTCGTGAACCAGCAGTAGCTTCGAGAAGTGTATCAGATGAACTAGGGGTAGTGTTCACTGTCTGGAACCCCGCCATACTGAAGGGATAAACAGTTGCACAAATTGCAGTAAACTACCGGAGTCAAAGGGGTGGCGGGAATATAGATGGATTAGTATTAAACGTGTAGTGCCTTCGAGCACCAAGGAATCTTATTGGAGTAGAATCCCACCCAATAAACAATTCATTTTGTGACAATAGTAAGATTGGGGAGTAGGCTCAATGATCTATCACCTTACAACTCTGATTTAATTGAGATTAAACCGTGCTATAAATCCGGCTTCGACCATTATCCTTTTATAACTCGGTGTGACATAAGGCCTTGTCCAGTTATAATTGACAAATAAGCTCATCGTGAAGTTCTTATTGATGTCATAATCAATGCGAGGATTAATTTCAATTGATTTAGTGCCTCGCGTTGGTTCGCTGTCTTTTTCGGTATCCAATTCATAAATTCCGGTGCGGTCATCCCTCAGTTGGACATCCAAGACAATCTTCAATTTGTGTTGGTCATCCACGATGCCTTTATCTTGGTCAGGTGTCCGTCGTTTGCGATCCTCACTGGTATCTTCGTCGCTATCTTGTTTTTGTTTGCTGCGACTGCGTTTCTTCTTTTTGCCACCGGTAAGAAATCCGATACTGACATCTTGAAAGGTCCAATCTGCGCCGACAATAAACTGAGTTGCCTTCGTCTCGGTGAGTTTGGCGACATCGGTTTGCAATTCTAGCTTTCGGGATTTGGCATATTCGAGATTAAAAGTCAAATCCGACATGGTTTTAAACTGGATACCCAGCAATGGTTGAAATCGCTCATCGATCACCAGTGATGGAATCTCGTATCGGGAGAAGTAATTGCCCGTTGAAATATTGGGATCTATATACGATCCACCAAATATACTATACTGTAGATCTGTTGCAAATTGATTGACCGTAAGAGCACCTTTATAGGCGTGTTTTACTGAAAAACTTGAAAACACTTTTTTGAAAAACGGAATTTTTGATAATCCGTCATAGGTAAGATTCCAATTGGGTTTGGGCAAAGAACCTCGACCTTTAACTTGCTCTGTGATATCAAGTTCTATCGTATTGGGATCCTGATCTGTATATGCTGCGAGAAATGCTGGAAGCAAAACATCTATTTGTTTGGGTCCATAACCTTGGGCATATCCTGCATTTATAGCATGCGGCAAACCCGTATCACTAAGACGTGCCGAAAGAATTCTCCGGTAATTTTCAAAACGTTGGAAAAGACCCAACAGATCTGAGTCAAACAATGTTCCCAACGCACCATAGGTAACTTCATAACTGCCCACGCTTCGACCGGTCAATTGTTGAAAGTCAGCTGCTGCACGATCCCCTGTCGGATCAATATTGATAAAATATTCAGAATATTTGGTAGAATATCGTTTCTTAAAGTCAACATCAATTCTAAGATACTTCCAGGGCTCCAACTCAATATTGGCTTCATAATTTTGGACTGAAGATTGCAGAACTTGTAGATTTTGCAATCTGCTAAGAGTGATGTCTTCTTCGATCTTCCTTAGATAATTATTGGGATTCTCTTTATTGATGTCAGGTTGAAGACCCAAGGCAAATCCCAATCCTTGATTGCTTCCGGCAATGCCCATAAATTTTGGCACTTCTGTAAATCCCGGGATGACCGTCTGTAGGTCTTCACTATAGTTGGCTTTGATTTGCCGTAATGAAAGCAGTGGCCGGACAAATATCTTTTCAAAAACTGAAGCTTTGCGTTGCTTCTTTCTGCTGCTCCGATCATCTTTTTTATCCTTGCCTTTAGACCTAGATCTAGAGCGTCGATTTTTGTTTTGTACCGTTTTGAAGTACCCTATTTTGTCATACAATTTTTCAAAGTCAAAGGTTGTTCTCAGCGATCGTCGTTGTTCATTTTGTATGATGTTGCCCAGAGACACTCGTTCATTGTTGATGACTTCAAAAGAAGAAAGTGAGGCAACAGACCATGTGTAGTTGCCATTGTATTGAGCTTGAGATTTTATCCAATCCAATCCCGGCAAATACTTGAATGGAAGTGTATAATTCATTGAAACCCCTTGTGTGAACGTCTTCATCCTTCCTAAATCCCGGAGATTATTATTTCGATAGCGATTGCCATAATCCGGGTCTTCGGCGATGAGGTCTGCATAGGAGCGTATCTCATTGCCCACTATAGTAGAATCTCGTCCCATCGGATCTGCCCATCGTCGATCTTCAGCAGTTGGACTAACACCCACTTGCTTGAGTTCGTCAACCAGTGCAATGGCTGTAGCATCATAATTCAACCGCAATGATTTGGTGAGATCCCATGTCAAAGAGTAATTTCTTGTCCAATCAAATCGCTTGTCGTCAAATGCATATGTAAAGCCCTCAGATGGATCCGGAATCCGATATATTTTCCGACTTTGGTATCGTCGCATCTGCGTGTTGAAGCTGAAATTGTTGGGAACAGGGTTAAAATTGATTTCCTTTATAAATCGCAGTGCTTTACTCTTTATGCCTTTGAAGGGTTGAATAGGGACTGGTTGTGCATTGTAACCATATCCGATATCGGCACGTTGATCATCTATGATTTCTGATTTGATGATCTCATCACGGTGTTTTGTCCGGGAGAAGGAGTAGCTAGCTGACACATTGGATATATCCCAGGGCTTGGGATTGCCTGCTTTGGTACGTTCCTTACGGACATTGGTGAAATTATAGGTAGATATTGAAGTGACGTCATTCTGTCGTTCTATGATATCCGTACGTTGCAGTTCTGTCAGATTTTCGTTTTCTAACATTTGATTTTTTGTAAGATCCAATTCCAAGGGATCGTATTCCGGAGTGCTGATGGTCTCGGCATATTGATAGTAGAACGGTATTTTTAATGCCCACGTAGAGGGAAAGAACTTGCCCAATTCGAGATTTGTCGCAATGTCATAATCAACAATTTGCTCAAGTTGTCGATCTTGAAGCTTTTGCTCTATCTGTCCCCAGCCGATGGAACTTGCATTGACGCTCATGGTGACATTGCCGAGATCTGCAAGTTGGACATCAACTCTAGCCAAGCCGGCGACACCACCGCGATTATCAAATCCGGCAAGACGCATTTCATTGACCCATACTTCTGCACACAATGTGTTGTCTCTCGTAGATTTGGATCTTAGTCCGATCACCAATCCCTTTACATATCCCAATGTCGGATTGCCTTTGATACGTACCTTAGCATTGATATTGATCGAATCCCTCATCAACCGTTCAAACACTTCATTGATAGGAGCATTGGTATTGTTGCGCTCTCTTTTGATATCCGTAAAGAGGGTCAGTGGTATATCAATACTATTTTCTTTTCGCCAGATTTCTTCAGCATAGGCTTGAAAATCGATGAGCTTTAAAGTAGAATTGGCAATGGTGCTATCCGAAAATACGAGCGGCAATTCATATTCATAGTAGTGATTTGTAAAATCCTTACCGAGACGGACAAATAGATATAGGCTATCGCCTTCTAAGAACTCTTGTTTCATCTCCGCATGAGCAAACATCTGAAGGCGTTCATATTGTCTAAGATCCAATTTGGTCAACTTGGAGATCATCGCACGGCATGAGTCCGGCATATTGCAGACATTCAAACTCAGAGAATTTTCATCCTGAAGAAGATTGGAAAATGTACTGAATATCCTTTCTTGTTTGATGCCTTTTGGCAAAATATAGTTGAAGGGTTTCTTTTCGCCATTTTCTTGCAATCCAACCTCATTGACTATAAATTCAGTGCTACCGTTATCGCCATCACAAGTCTCTCCATCTACAGAGAGTCGCCTCCACTGATTTCTGACCAATTCAAATTCTGCCAATCTAAAGGACTTGGGGGTTTTGAAACCCGTAATCCACATACGCATGAATTGTATCGACCGAAAACTATTGATATCGCCAATTTTGCTTATTAAATTGTCACTTTGTTCCGGATTTAGCATAATGGGTATCTGAAAGCGATACCAGATCTCTTCTTCATTTGTCACGGGATTTGTGGTAACCCTTTGATCCGTAATAAAGTCGTTGTTGACATTGGTATTGATTTCCCCAAGTCCATTGTCACTCAGTAGCACTTGATAACGATAGAAACTTTCACTTCGCTCCAAGGATCGATTGCCATTGAGATCTTCAGAATCAGGGATCAGATTGCCAAGCCCAACTGTATTGCTAGCATTGTTGGCAAGAGGGGCGTTTCCTTGTGGGTGATTGAATCTCTTGAGACGCTCTAATAGTCCCAATTCCGAGGGGAAGTTATTGTCCAGATACGAGCGATAATTATCATTGCAAGGATCATCTATGAATCCTCCCTCTCTTTCGATAGCCTCAATATAGGCAGCATACTTCATGCGCTCTTGAGCGTCATCAAGACCATCCAATCCGAGATCTTGATCTTCCTGGTCTTGAATGTCAAATCCCACGACATTGGGTACGGACAGGGGAACCTCACCCCATGCGGTAGATCTTGTTGGAACTCTATCTTCGTCTGTGGGGATTGAGTTTTCAAAAAACTGAAGATCATCTTTCATAATATCTTCAGAGATATTACCCAAATCAAAATAAATCGATCCATTGTCCAGTATACTATCATCCTTCATAAAGGGATTTAACATCCAAAATTCAATGTACTCGTAGTTGGCCGCTTCAAAATCATTGTTGGTCAATGCTCTTTGTATTCCAGCCCATCGAGTTTCGGGATTGTTTAAAATGACTTGGGCATTTTCTTCATCTACTTCTATACCTCGTGAGATTTGTCTCCCACCGGATCGAATACCACCGGGCAGGTCAAAGTTGTACGGACCCCGCTCGGAAGGGTAGTAGTGCAGATCAAAAGTCAATAAATCAGGCAATTGACTTTGATCTAGATCTCGATCAAACAACTCTGTCTGATCAAATCTACGGGCATAGGGATCAGCTCTGTCTGCTTGTGTTCTTGCACGACGATCAAAAATCACTCCCCAATTCAGCAAAGCTCGATTGGCACCATAGGCTATCTCGTTGACCAATTCACCTTCATTCCGCAGTGCCTCCGTCGGCGTACTTGCCAATGTCCAAGTATTGCCCTGCGTCCCCAGTAGAATACTACTCGTAGCTCCCTCAAAATCATCAATACTGGTCACAGGTTCATTCTCTCCCGGAATATTTATGGCACTTGACGATCCCGGACGAATTGCTGCTACTTCAGCATTGATGGATATTGATGATGGCGCATTGGTGCTTATGAATGGCAGTTTATCTACGAGTTTGGTGATCCCGGGAGCATCTGTTGTAAGGCTGAGATCCAATCCATACATTCTATTGTTGATAGGATCATTGCCTATATTTACTTTTTGTGTAAAAGGCCTTTCAAATAGGTTCATGTAGGTAGCTCCAAGGACAAAGTTTTCGTTAAATCGAAACTCCCCACGCAATCCGATCATAGTCTTTCGGGTCAACCCAAATAAACCTCCATCTTCAAAACTGATTCTGATCGGTACACCTTGCTGGAGATATGCCGTATTCAATATCTTGAGTCGTCCGATGGCATAATCGATGTCATAGTCTATCCCTTCTCTAAGGATTTGACTTCCTGCCCTAACTGTGACAGATCCCCGAGATACTCTGAATCCCAGACTGATCTCAGAAGATGTACTGGATTTGACCTGCCCTTTAATCACAAATCTGTTTTTCCCCAACTCTTGTCTCGCTGCAGTCACAGAGGCATCATACAAATCAGGATAACCGTAGCGGGCATAAAGTTCTTGGTTGCCATCGAGCAATTGGAGAAGGGACTCTCCAAATGGCTCCAACACCGGAAAAATTATACTGCCTGTATTGGTGTTGACGGTTATGTTTGGGATATAATCAAATATACCATCCTCTTGTGGATCCCCGTATGCATTCAACCGATCCAATCCAAATAAATTCAACAGCGGTATATTGCGATACCCAGACTCCGGAATGTACCTTTTTAAAGTGGCGTTGGTATTATCTTCATAAAAAATGTCCATCTGAAAATCCTCTTGTGTCAACTGAGATGTACTCAACTGATAGACATTTTTCATCATCAGATCCCATTGGGGTTGATCCGGAGTTTGATTAGAACTTTTGAGCATCTTTAGATAGATGACGTTCTGGGGTTTTGGGTCGTTGTTTTCATCGCGTTCCGTCTGCACGGTTTCACTTGTCATTTCTCCTACTTTATACACCTTGTCACCATTGATGCTATAGGTGTATTCATATGCTACACCCAGCGATTGATTGGGTTCTAGACGTTGGCGCAAGGATATAAATCCGAGCTCCGGATTATAGTCATACTCATTGGGTCTCAGTTTGCGCATCGTTCTCACTTCAAAGTCAAATACTTCGCGCATTCCGTAGGAACTTCGCAATCTAGATACCGTATTGACGCTTTCTCTTGCCGAACGGTCATTGACAAGGGTTGTAAATAAGTCGCTGTTGCCATTCTCAGGCAATCGCCTTCCATCGAGATCCAGCAAATCCGGAGTAGCAGGCTTGGGTTGCCATTCTGTGTTGGGATCTGAGAAGTTGTTGATATCTGATTCACCCAAAAAATCAATCAGTGCTATGCTTACCGCATTTTGAAGGTTTTCATTGGGTCGTACTGTTACCCATACCTCGAGATTGTTGATGTTCATCAATGAACGTACCTGAGGTATGTTTTCCATAGCACTTTCAAATATCTCTCTGTTGTAGTGAGAAACAAAGAAATGCCGGTTCTCATCATAATCATCGGGGCGAAGCTCAAATTCTTGTATCAATTTACCGTTCTCAAGCGTTATTTCCTTCTGCTGACTCCGCGATTGTGAGGCAAGTGCCGTAAGCCAAAACTTGCCAAATTGTAGCTGTGTCTTCAATCCAAACAAATCTTCACTTCCCTTGATCAATTGACTATTTAAAGGAAACTTGATGTCCCCGGCCTCTATCGTTTTGATGATGTCATCCTCATCAAACAACTCACTCCCGTAGTTCAGATTGAATTTGTTATCAAAATCAAAGGCTGCTTGTGTATCAAAGTTGAACCCCAAATTAAGTTTGTCTCCAATCTTTCCATCAATCCCCATATTGATATCCATTCTGATGTCCAATGGAGTAATCCGCTCTTGAAACTGGGTATTCAAGGGATTGTCATTTTTTTCATATATGCTAAATAGGCTTAGATCAATATTTCCCCGTGGCTTTATATCTATTTCTGTTCCGCCAAAAAGACGGTCAGCAAGAAATTTGTCAATATCGATTTCGGCCATCGGATCAATCTTGAGATTGCCCGAAAAATCCGGAGACTTTATCCCTGCAAGCTTTCTAAAATGTTCTTCCTGTTGTTTCTTCTGTTGCCAAGCGAGATATTCGCTCATGGTCAGATACGTCGGTGTACGGTAGTATTCATCGCCGATCTTCTCCATTACGATGTACTGCCCTGTTTCAAAGTCATACTCCACCGTCTGCTCAATTATACTGGGCGTAATATCAAATGGGTTGTAGTAGTCATCCGTAATAAAGTCTCCATAACGATCTCTGATCGGTATCGTATCGGATACCATTGCTTGAGGTGTTGGGAGTATCTCTACGTCCATCGGTACATCAACAGCAAATAAAATACTTGATGGAGTGCGAAATCCAAGAGCAAATATGACAAGTATAATAATGCGAAGACTATGAAAACTCATAGAGAATGGCCTGTTTGTTTGATATGTGTTACTGGGTTACGCCGAAGTTTTACGAGGAAGTATCTCTTTTTTTAGATGTTTTTATCAAAATAGAGATCTTGCTCACACAGCAATGCTTTTTCTAACGTAAAAAAAAATGCAAACGTATAAAATATTGAATTCCTAGCGCATCATAAAGCACATTTCTCTAAGATTAAACCTCTGTAACGCTTTCTTCAGATGAAGATTGTTTTTTTATCAATCGGATCGTCTCGATTTTGGTCGAACTCAGTTTTTCGATCACAAAGATAAATCCATCCATCTCGATTACTTCTCCTTCTTTTTCCGGTATCTTGCCAGCCGTCATCACTAAGTAACCCGAAAGAGTGTGATACTCTCCCTCGGGAAGATCAAGACCTTCATAGCTCTCATTCAAATAATCAATCTCAAGACGTCCGGAAAATACATATTCGTGATCCGAAACCCGCACTTCTGTATGTTCTTCTACATCGTGCTCATCCTCTATCTCCCCAAATATTTCTTCAAGAATATCCTCAAGTGTTATGATTCCCGCTGTTCCACCAAATTCGTCAACCACGCAGGCAATATTGGTGTTCTCATTGATAAACTCCAACATGAGATCTCTCGTATTCATAGTCTCCGGAACATAGGGAATCTCTAATACCAATTGTCGAATGTTATTGGGATTGCTCAACAAATGTTGATGATGTACGTATCCAATGATTTTTTCAACATCACCATCCGAAATGAGAATCCTGGAAACTTTAGTTTCTTTAAACAATTGGATCAGATCTTCAACACTTTCATTGACGTCAAGATGGATGATTTCAGGCCTCGGTACCAAGCAGTCCCGAACTCTCAACTGATTGAGATTGAGTGCATTGGTAAATATATCCTTGTCAATATCTGTGTTAAAATCCGATACGGTCTCCTCAATATAATGATGCAAATCCGTACGTGTAAGAGCTTCCGTTAGTCGTTTGTCGGCAGACTTGATAAAAAATCGCATAATGAAATTCGTCACTCCCAACATAACATCTGTTGGCAACTTGAGCAATACTTTAAAAAACTTTAGCGGATATGCAAGGGCAAAAAGTGCTTCATTGGCAAACAAGCGAAAGACCGTCTTGGGTAGAAATTCGCCAAACATGAGTACCAGAATGGTGATCAAAATCGTGTTGACCAATAATAAGACAAACTGATTGTCGAAGTATGGAGCTATATAAGGTGATATAAACTCCGTCATAAAATATGTTAATATGACGAGCGCAATGTTATTGCCAACCAGCATAGTGCCAAGAAAATCTTCCGGCTTCTCATAAAAACCACCTAATATTTTGCCGCGAAGTGAGCCATCTTCTTTCTTAATCTCGATGCCGAGTTTGTTGGCTGAAACAAAAGCTATTTCGGATCCTGAGAAAAATGCCGACAAGGACAAAAAAATCAATATGGTTAGTAAAAGTCCAATCATCAGACAAAGTTACAAACTATATCGCTTCGCAAATACATTAACGGTATCCCATTGTATGACCCCTCGTCACCTTATTCGATTGAGTCCGATTTATAGTATCTCCTCGCAGTGAGTCGCTTGATATGAAATCGGGAGAAATCATCACTCGCATCCATCCCCCAACCATATAAAGTGTCCAATGTACTGCCTTTGATCAATCTTATAAATTTGGATGTCTTGAGTGTATGTCGTTGCTCATCCCAGAGGATCCCTATTGTCGTAAGTTGATCGTGAGACGGATTTGTCAGCACTACACTGTCTCTCAATAGCATCGTTCCTTTGGCACTCCGGCGTTCGGCATATCTGGCATATATCGTTGTCGTTACATCTCCATTTTGATCATAAAAATCTATGTGAATCCCTTGGGGAAATTCTTCAACGGTGACTTTTTTCTCTTCGTACTTCTCCAGTCGTGGCGTCCGTATGATAAATTGCAATCGAGCCGAATCACTGAAAATCATTTCAACATCGGATGCAATTTCTCGATCCGGATCAATTGTTTGATTCTCGGCCAATGTAGTGTCATCCCCTTGACAAGAGAGACAGACCGCAATCCATATAACCATAAAGAAGTAAGGCAAAACAGACTTCATCAATCAAAGATCATAATATCTCCCGATATGTATTCTATCTCATTGTCAATATAGCGGATCTTGGCCACCCACACATAGACTCCGGGATTAACTTTCTGCCCGTTGACGTATCCATCCCAACCCACATAGCTCGCATCTTGAATATCTATATTCTCAGCTGTATAGACAATGTTGCCCCAGCGATCATAAATGTTTAGAAAATCTACTTGAGCTACGGCAATATTGGCATGCAATCTAAATCTGTCGTTTCCATTGGATGAGGATAGATTCATAGCATTGGGGGCATAAAAGTATTTGATATCTCTTGTATATATGGTGATATCTCCTTGTGTAGAGCATCCATATTGATCTGTAATCACGAGGGTATATGTCGTGGTTCCGGGAGGAATCACCGAAGGGTCAGGACAATCTATACAGCTCAATCCCTCCGTGGGCGACCACGAATAAATAAACATGCGATCAGGTGGTCCGGACATCGTCATAATCGTTGTCCCTGTGCC
>JAJRXG010000290.1 GCA_024276375.1 Bacteroidota bacterium
ATTAACCGGAACATGATAAAAATTGAAAAATTATCCCTACTTCTTTTTGAGGAGTTTCGGGATTGCCTCCCGCGGAGGACACAGCAGCCATACGGTCGGTGTGGGAGTGCGTTAGGAGTTATCATCCTCTAACCAAGCTCATGATCGCTCCCCCTCGTCTATATCGGCTGCCGTGCGAAGTGCAGGCATAGCCCTTGGATCGTCCGCTACAATATATCAGGCGCCAATATATATCAAATTTTCCAAATAAAGAGAGACTAAATTTCAAATTTTAACATTTGGCGATCATATAACCGATGGTATTGTGAGCGCAGTTACCTGACGCATGGCGGGATAAAAGTTGTTGCATAAGACGCTCGAGATAGAGACATCAGTCCCATTGGATGAGAAAAAATGTCTGATACGCTTTGAGCAGCTGATTTGAATCTTTTGGATACTTATGGGCGTGTAACCGGAAGATCACATTTTATCCATTACGGTCTGTATATTTACAAGGCGAATCATGGAATTGCTTGAATTGAGGCTTTCTGAGGAATGCAAATCATAGAATACCAGATCCTGGGTGTCAAGAAAACCTAAGTAATAGTACATTTCGTAGTC
Source organism: Bacteroidota bacterium (assembly GCA_024276375.1). GTDB lineage: Bacteria > Bacteroidota > Bacteroidia > Chitinophagales > Saprospiraceae > JAJRXG01. The sequence continues at coordinate 601 of JAJRXG010000290.1, forward strand.
CTTGGCCAAAACGTATGATTGGCCGGTTTGTGTATCAATGATCGCTATAAAATAATGATGCGCATATTTTCTTGTATCAATTGGTTGATCAGGTTCTTGACTGGGCGAATACACTAAGACTATGTACTCATCCACACTTCTTAGAGAGTGAATTTGAAAGTTGTTATCAAAATGTTGTTCGGAAAGATTTTGCATATTTTTTCCAATAAAATATGGAATGGGAAAATTAGTTTTTGGCAATTTTAAAGATAGGGTCCTGCGCAATTGTAATACTCCATTATTATCGATATTGTACTCATAAATTTCTGGAATCGGTTCAATAATACCATACATTACTTTTTTGCTGTGATTATAAGAATAAAAAGGAGACACGGAACCATGGAGTTGTTTTTTTTGAATAAACGGGCTTTTCGGTGGGATTTTGCCCGTGTACTTGATACTTCCATTTTGCATATCATATGACATTAAAAAACGAATATCTTTAAAAGATTCGGTCGTGATGCTTTTTATATTTTCTTTATTAAAAATACACGGTATTCCATGTTGAGAAAACATATAATATTTATTATTGGAAGTCTTTGTTGTTATAATTTCTGCGTAAGGGGTATTTATAGACTCACACTCCTCCAATTCCACCAATAGATCGCCATAGGATTTTGTTATTAAATTGTATGATTTGATACCGCGAGTTGAGCTAATTAGTAATTCACTGGATTCCGGACCAAATCCGGCATATTGGAATACACCTCCTAGGGGATTATTGTAAGACCCTCCGGGATTAAAATGAAAAAAAGATTCATTTAAGTCGAAACCCTTAATTAATCCATCATTGTAATCATATAGCAGGCAGGTGTCACCCTTAGTTCCTATCGATATGGGAAGGAGTATTGGCATATCAATAAAAAGAGAGTCTGTAAAAACATCATATGTTATATTTTTGACCGTTCCAGAAAAGGTGATTTGATCATGTATCGTCTGATCCGTCGATTTGTATTTAGCCATGTCACAATTGAGAAAAAGAACTGCGTACAAAGTATATACTGCAATCCGTCTGGTAAATGTCATATTGAATTATATTTTTGTAAAAATAAGGAAGTAATCGCATATCTCTAGGTTTATGCAGTGCATTGGATCATCAATTCTTTATCAGCGAAATTTTTCATTAATCAAGGATCACAGAAAAGCGATGGTGGTCATAGAGTTCATTTCATCAAGGATCAAGCTTAAAAGAAGCCACTGGAGTGTTCAGTGGCTTCATAAATAGTAAGGTATGATGTGTTGTGAAGGTGTCTCATTGCCTATTTCTTGCGATCACATTCCACCACACAAAAACAATCCCAACCACCATCGACACAAATACATAGCGTTTTGCCAAATATTTTTTCTTCTTGTCCTGATATGATTCTGACACATTTTTTAGAAGATTGTGCTGACAGATCCATTTGAGCTAGAAATAGAACTGATCCAGTAAGTAGCAGACTTGATAAAAAAATAGCTTTCATCTTTCTCATCGTGTAAAATTTGTTTTCTCTCGCACCCCACACCATTTTAAGGAGGCTGCCCGTACTGCAATATCGCGTGGGCATATTCATGCGGTGTGGATCCTCCCTCCGGGACACTTCCGGCGGATAGGGTCTGACCACGTGGCCTGCCTGCCGCCACCCTGTCCTGGGGACGGCATACGGACGATGCACAGGCGCCATGTGCTGTGGTCATAACATCTCCCTTTTTTTTTTTGGAAATGCAATGCTTATGTCCCCAAGATACGCGAGGATATTTCACTTGTCCAAATAAAGGGGAGGGGGTATTTTACATATATAAATAATTGTAATATATTGGTGTGTTGTGGGGGGAACCCTTTGCTGGCATTCTGCATATGACCCATGCGCTAAAGAATACCAGCAAAAAATCGCCAAGTCTCTCCGCACATAGAACAACAATTTAATCCTATCATCATTCAACGCTCATTCTCTCTCCAAAAAAGGTACTCATCCCTGCCACTACCCTTTTAAGTTGTCACTTCTTGTTTGGCATAGGGCTTCAGTTTGTTGCCACGGACGGACAATTCGACAATCACTGTAAAGGTCGAACGAGCATTCTTGGCCAGTTTGGCCAAGGCAGCAATACCGCGGTACAGACTGTTTTTTCGCCCCCACCGATCCATATCTGACCGGAGCGGTTCAAAAGGCAATTCAAATTCCTTTTCGATCACCTGATCACTGGTAATATGTTGGTCAATTTTCATTTCCACTCTTCCGAGTATATACTCATCGATCAATTTGGATTTACGCCGGCCTCGCTGATACCGTTCTTTGAGCACAAAGTGGGCGGATTCTACATATTGGTCAGACTGAGATGTAATGCGAATCGACCCTTTCACGATTTCATCAGTTAAAGTGAGGGTTTCGGGTAAAATCAGTTCAACTTTCACACCTTCAATTCCCAACCAATCTTTGACTTTTTTTATCATACCCACATGAATTAGACATCAAGATACTGCATCCTGAAGAACATTGCTGGGCTTCATGCCCAAGTAAATGTTGTCATCGTCGAAGTACACCAAAAACTCGACCATAGGGCATCTTCAACAGGCCTCTATATCAGACTATAGCAGTTGATTGCTGTCAAACCACCGATCAACCAATTGATCTTCATCTGATCCGTAGGATTGATGATAAAACTCGTTGGTTTTTGGGTCATACCGATAATCTTTCTGCCATTGTTCATGATTTTTGGCCAAAGCTTTCAGGGACTCGAGAATAAAATCAATCTCCTCATTGCTCATGGTCGGATGAATCGACATTCTAATCCATCCGGGCTTTTCTTCCAAATTTCCATGATCTATTTTTTGAGTAATGGCATGAGATACTTCAATCGGGATATGGAGTAAAAAATGTCCGTATGTTCCGGCGCAAGAGCATCCTCCCCTCATTTGAATACCAAATCTATCATTCATGAGCTTCACGCCGAGATTAAAGTGCAGGCCTTCTATATAAAACGAGAAAATACCTAGACGGTTTCTATTGTTTCCGGCGAGGATAATCAGGTTATCTATTGAAGATAGACCTTGGAATACCCTTTCAACAATCTCGTGTTCGCGGTCTAAGATATTTTGCACCCCCAATTTTTCTTTTAGCCTAGTGGCTAGAGCTGCCTTAATCGTCTGAAGGAAAGCCGGTGTGCCTCCATCTTCGCGCACTTCTATATCATCAAAATACTGATGTTCACCCCAAGGATTCGTCCATGCTACGGTGCCACCGCCCACATGATCGGGCACTTTGTTCTTGTACAACTCTTTGTTAAAAATCAATACCCCTGAAGAGCCCGGCCCTCCTAGAAATTTATGTGGAGAGAAGTAAATAGCATCGAGTCGTTCATCTTCGTCTTCAGGGTGCATATCGATATCTTGGTAAGGAGCAGAACAAGCAAAATCAACAAAACATAAACCGCCGTGCTGGTGCATCAATCGAGCGATGCGATGATAATCCGTCTTGATACCTGTGACATTAGAGCAAGAAGTCACGGAGGCTATTTTAACTTCTCTGTCCTTATACTTCTGGAGCAATGTATCGAGGTGATTCATATCTATCAAACCATCTTCGTCCGGCAATATACATTCTACTGTCGCTATTGTCTCGAGCCAAGATGTGTGATTGGAGTGATGCTCCATATGTGTAACAAACACAATCGGCCTATCCTCTTCTGCGATTGTAAAGTGACTTGATAGGCGTTCCGGTATTTTTAACCCCAATATCCGTTGAAACTTGTTGACGACTCCGGTCATACCAGAATCTGTAGTAATAATAACATCAGAAGGGGCTGCATTGACATGATCCTTGATGACGGATTGGGCATGATGGTAAGCCTTGGTCATGGAAGTACCCGTGACATTGGATTCTGTATGGGTATTGCCTACAAGTGGCCCAATACTTTGGGAGATGATTTTTTCTATGGGCTCATATAATCGGCCACTTGCCGTCCAGTCCGCATAGACCATTGTTTTTTGCCCAAAAGGTGTATCAAAGACTATTTTATCACCTACGATATTTTTCTTAAAGGGTTCAAAGTATCGTTCTAAGTCAGTAGTTGTTTTTTTTAGAGCAGCCATATCTTTTGTATCATACTGTAAAGCTAAATATTATTTGTTAAGACCATCCCATGAAAAGATATCTGACTTACCTTAGTTCACATATATTGGGCGGATACACCTAATTTGGCAAGAGCTATAAAAATCTACGATGCCAGCTATCTTTGATCGGTATCAGCCATTGGTCATAGAGCTCACCTTTGTTCTTAACAAGGGCATTAAAAACAAGCGTGTTTTCGTCTATTATCCCATTGGCCTTAGCTTTGGACAACTCATTCATATGAATAGACCGGATGTCATCTTGTACGACACAATAGAAATGAGTACGACCCAACAGATCTATACCGACTCTATCACTAATCCCTTGTATAGCTTGGGTTAAAGTGTCCATACTGCATCCGCTCGCGGCATGTGATCCCGCCTCATCTAAAGCCACAACAACAAAGCGCTGCAATACAACATCGCCCTTGGCTTTTAAGGCTATATTGTGCGCATTCCAATGAGGTAAGAATTGGTTTAACTCTCGCTTTATTTGGGTGATTTGTTCTGCGGACATAGGGCGTTCTGCCTGCCATAACCATATACGTGCTGATGGTGGCATGTTGTCAAACACTTTTAATTCTTGCTCAATATCTATCCGATTAGAGACCATTGTTTTGTACGATTAGTTCACTAATATCCAACACCATCACATCATCTTGTTTTTCCTGAGCTTTGAGTCCATCCATGAGCATGGTTATACAAAATGGACAATTGGCTGCAACGATATCGGGATTGGTTTTTAACGCTTCTTCAATACGATCGATATTGATCCGCTTGTCTCCGGGTTCATCTTCCTTAAACATCTGTGCACCTCCTGCTCCACAACACAAACCTTTAGACCTCGATCGTTCCATTTCAACCAAGTTTGCGTCCAGTTGGTTCAAAATATCTCTTGGAGCTTCATACTCTCCATTGATACGTCCCAGATAACAACTATCGTGATAAGTGATGCGCTTCCCTTCAAAGACACCGCCTTCTATTTTAAGCTTCCCTTCATCGATCAACTGTTGGATGAGTTGTGTATGGTGAAGCACTTCATAATCTCCACCGAGTTTAGGGTATTCGTGCTTCAGTGTATTGAAGCAATGCGGACAAGCGGTCACTATCTTCTGTACTTCATATCCATTCAATACCTCTATATTCTGCAAGGCAGACATTTGAAATAAAAACTCATTGCCGGCACGTCTGGCGGGATCACCGGTACAGCTTTCTTCATTGCCCAATATGGCAAATGAGATACCCGATGCGCTTAAAATTTTGGCAAAAGCCTCACTGACTTTCTTCGCTCTTGCGTCAAAACTTCCTGCACAGCCGACCCAGAATAATATTTCTGGTTTTTGTCCTTCTGCTACATATTCAGCTATTGTTTTTATCATAATTTGCTTTTGCTGCTATCAATAGATTTCACCAATGCGGTACATATCACTCCTATATTTCTACCTCCTTGATCCAGGCTGCACGTTCATCAGACAATTGCCATACAGCACCCGAGTTTTCAATACTATTAAACATGGGCAACCAATCCGCGGGCCCTGCCGAATTAGTCAATATATCATAGCGCCTCATGGCGAGAATCGGTTCTACAGGGTTGATCAATACCGGGCAGGCCTCCACACAAGCATTGCAAGTGGTGCAAGCATACAATTCTTCCGCTGAGATATAATCAAACAGAGACTTGCCATCGTCATAATTGTCTTTGGTCAAGGCAGCTCCCTCACTTATTTTGTCATCCGCGATATACTGGGCGTCACCAGATCTGATGTTGTTGCCGATCTCTGTGGCACGATCTCTGATATCCATCATAATCTTTCGCGGGGAGAGCTTCTTGCCGGTAATATTGGCAGGACAAACTGATGAACAACGACCACACTCCGTACAAGTAAATGCTTCCAATATATTTTTCCACCCTAAATCCATAACATCCTTACTGCCAAACTCCGGTATCTCTTCAGACATTTCTCCTGAGTCCTCAATCAGCCCCATCATAGATTTGACTTCATTCATAATCTCAGGCATATTGTCCATTTCACCTCGGGATTTATCTTTGGAAAAATAAACATTGGGGAATGCCAAGAAGATGTGTAGATGCTTGGAAAATGGCAAGTAAGTAATAAAACCAAAGACCACCACGAGATGTAACCACCATCCAAAACGTTCTATAACATGCAAGGTAGAGGTATCCAAACTTCCAAAAAGAGCAGGACCCAGATGACTACTCACAGCGAGTGTCCCTGTATCCGGATAGTGCTCAGGGTCAAGATTTTGCAACAATACATCTGCGCCATTCATACTAAAGATGCCTATCAATAAAAGCAATTCGCCGATCAAAATTAGATTGCCATCCAGTTTCGGCCAACCAGTCATTTCAGACATAACAAATCGAGGGACTTTAAGGATGTTCCTCCGCCACAGAAAAACAATCGTCGCCACAAATGCCAAAAGACTTAAAATCTCAATAAAATTGAGGATGAAGGTGTACAAGCCTCCGATCCTCTCTACAAAGAATCGATGCCCCCCTCCAAACCCATCAATAAAGATCTCCAATAACTCAACCTGTGTCAATAAGAAAGCCAGATAAATAAACAAATGAAATACTGCAGGAATCCATCTTTTAAACATTTTCTTTTGTCCAAATGCAACCAAAAGGACATTTTTCCAACGCCATGAAGGATCGCCAGGTAAGTCTTCATCTTTTCCTAATTTTATGTTTGCGTATATTGCCCTATATTGCTTGAAGGCAATAAAAAACACAATGGCCGTAAACAGGGTAAAAACAATCTGAGATATACTCATACTTTATAATATTCTCGATTCAGTAGAAAGCAAAAATAACATCTATTCTTATGTCCATACTCAATGATAGGCAAATCAATCAAAAGGTCACAAGATTGGCGTACGAAATAATTGAACACAATATAAAGGCTCATAAAGTATTTTTGGCAGGAATCAATAACAATGGGTATAGATTTGCCCAATTGCTGATGGATCGACTGCAGCAGACACCACGATGTCCATTTGAAGTTGTCTTGCTCAGAATTGTGTTGGATCCTGCAAGACCCACATCCCGAGAGATCACGGTAGATATCCCTTTTGAGGAGTTGGTCAATCAGAGTGTTATCCTTGTTGATGATGTCGCCAACACTGGTCGCACGCTCTTCTATGCATTTTCGCCATTTATGCCCCTTTTACTCAAGAAGCTACAGGTTGCAGTACTAGTAGATCGCAAGCACAAGGCATATCCGATTAGGGTAGATTACGTAGGCCTATCACTGGCGACGACAATCAAGGATCACATCGAAGTCAATTTGACTCGAAATGCAGAGTTTTCAGTCCAATTGTCCTGAGAATCATCATTAATTAACTTGTATAGAGAATTTTCGTATAATATTTTTACCGATATATTATACTAGGTTGGTATATGAGTAATACCTTTGCTCCACTGTTAATACCTATTATTAATTTATTTAATATTTAAACCAATAGTATGAAAAGAGTTTTACTAACTTTATGCATTGTCCTGTTTGTGATCGGTATCATAGTAGGACAAGGAGTTACTACATCATCGCTTAAAGGACAAATAATTGATGAGTCCGGTGAGCTATTGCCAGGCGCCAATGTAACAGCAGTTCATGAACCTACAGGTTCGTTTTATGGTGCTTCGACGGATTTAGATGGAAGATTTCGAATTGATAACATGAGAGTGGGTGGGCCTTATAAGATAACTATATCTTATGTAGGTTATGAGGACTATACAATTAATGATGTTCATTTACGCCTAGGAGAGACCTACACTCAAAACGTAACTCTGGGATCATCTGCTTTAGAACTGGGAGAGTTGGTTGTTGTGGCAAAAGCTGGTTCGGTTGGAGCTAATTCTGGATCTAGTACGCAGATTACAACTGATGAAATAGAAATCATCCCTACATTGAATCGTAATCTTAGCGATTACACTAAGCTTACACCCCAAGCAAGCGGAAATAGTTTTGCTGGAACTAACAACAGATTTAATGCAATCTATGTCGATGGAGCGGTGAATAACGATGTGTTTGGACTAGCAGGGTCAGGAACCAATGGTGGTCAAACAGGGATCTCTCCATTTAGTATAGATATAATCGATCAGATTCAAGTTGTGCTTTCTCCATATGATGTAACCCTTGGAGGGTTTGCAGGCGCAGGAATAAATGCCGTAACCAAATCAGGTACTAACGAATTCAAAGGTACCGCGTACTACTTTCTCCAAAATCAGAGTATGGTAAAAAAAACCAATGGAAAAGAGATTGAAAGAAACGGAGGAGAAAGGATTGATGTGCCCGATTTCTCTCAAAAGACTTATGGTGCTTCATTGGGTGGCCCGATAGTAAAGAACAAGGTATTCTTTTTCACCAACGTAGAACTACAGAAAGATGTCACGCCGCGACCATTTAATGTAGCTACTTATACCAATGCCGGTAATGGTCGAGCCACGGCATCTGACTTAAATGGACTTAGTGACTTCCTGATGACGCGCTATGGATATGATCCTGGCACATTTGGTGATACTGAAAGTGCCTTAGAAGGAACTAAGATTTTCGGAAAGTTAGATTTTAATTTAAAAAATGACAACACCCTAACATTGCGCCATCAATATACGAGAGCTGAGAGTTTCCGTAGAAATTCTGGTAGTTCACGAAGGATCAACTTTTCTAACAATGGTGTTTTCTTTCCGAGTGTAACCAATTCCTCAGCACTTGAATTAAACAGTAGAATTAATAATAACATGTCCAATAATCTAATCATTGGATATACTACTGTAAACGATGATAGAGGTTCTCTCGGTCAAGACTTTCCCTTTGTTATTATTGATGATAATAGAGGTGAAATTCGTTTTGGAACTGAACCTTTCTCTACAGCAAATCTCTTAGAGCAAAAAATATTCACGTTAACCAATAATTTTAAGTGGTACAATGGCAAACATACTTGGACTATAGGTACCCATAATGAATTCTATAGCATCAGAAATGTATTCTTGCCTTGGAACTATGGACAATATGAATTCGATAGCTTGGAAGATTTTTTAAACGAAGCGCCAGCTAGTGATTACCGAAGAGTTTATTCCTTATTGGATAATATAGCCGGTGATGGTACTGCGGCTTCTGCTGAATTTAATGCTATGCAACTAGGATTATATGCACAGGATCAAATCCAAGTTAATGAGCGATTAAATATTTCGGTAGGATTGAGATTAGATGTTCCGATTCTCACTGATGACCCAGAAGAAGCTCCGAGATTTAACGATGAAGTATTGCCAAGACTTGCCGCGCAATACGACCTAGCCAATGAAGTGCAAGCCGGCAAAGCTCCAAGTGGACAGTTAATGTTTAGTCCACGATTGGGGTTCGAATATCAATTGGATGATCGTAATAAGTCGACATTAAGAGGAGGTGTAGGTATCTTTACAAGTAGAATTCCTTTTGTATGGCCAGGAGCTATGTATAACACGAACGGTCTATCCTCAACTTTTCTTGGAGCATGGGGTATCTCCGGCGATGTTCTTTTTCGACCAGATGTACAAAACCAATACACATTCGAAAATCCTACAAGACCGAGTGGGGATATGAATCTGTTTACGAAAAATTTTAAATATCCTCAGGTTCTTCGAGGCAATCTTGCATGGGATAAACAACACAAAGGTGGTTGGACAACTTCTTTTGAGGCTTTATATACGAAGACGCTCAACAATGTTGTTATGACAAATATCAACACAAGTACGGAAGTTGACTTTACGTGGACAGGCAGTGGAGATAACAGACCTGTCTTTCGTAGAAGTGAAATTGATGAAGATGATTTTGGCGCGGTCTATGTTGGATCCAACACCAGTCAAGGATATACATACAATATTACGGCGTCGGTTGCAAAAGAATTTGGGTTTGGTTTAAAAGCTAATCTAGCATATAGTTTTTCGGATGCCAAAGCTCTGAATGAAGGTACCTCATCACAAAATTCTTCCCAATGGAGAGGACAAATAAATATAAATGGAAGAAACAATCCCGTCTATGGTCGATCGGATTATTCTGTAGGTCATAGATTAATTGTATTACTTGATTATAATATACCATGGGGAGGAAAAGCTAGTGGAACCAATATCTCGATGTTTTATCAGGGGCAAGCTGGTCAGGCTATTTCTTATGTTATCGGTGATCGAAGTGCTCGAAACATCAACAACCAAAGAGGAAGTACTTCAAGAAACAGATCCTTGATCTATGTTCCAAGCGATCAGAATGATATCAATCTTATTGACTTAACGGATAGAGATGGTAATTTGATCTTAAGTGCTCAGGAGCAATGGAACAACTTGAATGCTTTTATTGAGAGCGATGCAGGTCTTTCTTCCCGCCGGGGACAATATGCTGAAAAAAACGGCTCTCGTTCTCCATTTAGTAGTGTTTTTGATATAGCCATACGCCAGAATTTTGGGGCTGATTTGGGCGGCAATTTGCACAAATTGCAGCTTTCATTGGATATCTTTAATTTTGCTAATATATTGAATAATAAATGGGGAGCAAATTATTTTACCCCTGGAGATTTCAACAATTACTTTTTGTATGATTTTGAAGGTTACGCCTCTGACGGAACAACCCCGCAATTCACTTATCAAGGTAGAAATACTGGTAAAGACGCCTTTGATATAGCCCCATTATCTTCAAGAGCGAGAATGCGGATTGGGTTGAGATATATATTTGATTAATATTGAGTATCAACGCATTTGTATAAAAAAAAGCGCCTATTATCATTGATAGGCGCTTTTTTTTTATGCTATGTATCATACCTTTATAGCTCTACAAATTCAACTCAACATGGCCTTACGTCTCAACTCTCTCTGTGTCAAAGACCCTAAAGATCCCAAAACAACCAAGCCCCACAACCTCCCTATCTATGCGACTTCTTCCTTTGAATTTGATTCCATTGAAGAAGGTATGGAGATATTCCGAGATCCAAGTAAAGGTCATATCTACGCAAGATTCAACAATCCTACTGTTGATGCCGTCGCTCACAAAATAGCGCAGATAGAAGCCTATGGGTTATCAGAAGTAGAAGCCCCTTGGGGCATCATGACCTCATCGGGATTATCGGCTATAAGCACATTGATATTCAGCGAGTTAGAACATGGAGATCAGATTCTGACTCAAGGTAACTTATATGGTGGCACGACAGAGCTCTTACTCAAGGTAATCAACAAATCAGGTATAGAAACCATTCTTACAAATCTCAAAGATGAACAGGCCATAAAACAAGTTCTAAAGGATCATCCGAGGATCAAAATGATCTACTTCGAAACGCCATCCAATCCAGCATTGGATTGTATTGATCTTGAATTCATCTCTCGAATCGGAAAAGAGCGTAAACTATGCACTGTTGTTGATAACACTTTCTGTACACCGATCCTCCAACAACCACTACAATACGGTATAGACTACGTCATCCATAGTACCACCAAGTATATCAATGGACATGGCAACTCTATATCAGGGATCATCATCGGAAGAGACGATCAGACCAAGCACAAGGTATGGTCAACCATGAAACTTCTCGGCACCAATTGTAACCCATGGGATGCTTGGTTAACCAGCAACGGAATAAAGACACTATCACTTAGGATGGCGCAACACAACAGTAATGGTCTTGCTTTAAGTCAATATCTTGACCAGCATCCTATGGTCAAGAAAGTCACCTATCTAGGTCTCCCCTCTCATCCGGATCACGAACTTGCAAGGAAGCAGATGAAAGGCTATGGAGGAATGATGTGTTTTGAAGTAGTAGGAGGTTACCAAGGAGGCGTTGGCTTTATGAATGCTATAAAGATCGGTACACTTGCCCCTACCATGGGTGATGTAGATACCTTAATACTACATCCAGCATCTATGTCACATCTCAATGTAGACAGAGATATCCGTATCGCCAACGGCATCACCGATGGTCTTATCCGCGTGTCTGTAGGAATCGAGGACATAGAAGACCTCAAAGAGGGATTTGACAGAGCTCTGCGAGACACGGGGCTACACAATTAAGATATCAACATCCTAAATTCTTTGGATTAACAATACCTGCAAATCCAAATATTCCTGTTTTTTTTATAGTTTTAGCCTATCAAGATATTTTCGAGTCCCCCCTCTACATTGAAGTCATTTTTAACTTACAATCAAATTAAGCAATGAAGCAACGGACGCGTATTCAACTTATGGTCATGATGTTCCTCGAATTTTTTGTTTGGGGATGTTGGTATGCTACCATGGGTACCTATTTGGGTAAAATTGGTTTTGGTGGATTGGATGTGGGTGCTGCATTCAGTACGATCAGTTGGGGAGCGATCATATCTCCATTTTTCATCGGAATGATAGCTGATCGCTTTTTTCCAGCAGAGAAAGTTATGGCGATCATGCATCTTATTGGAGCCGTGGTATTGTGGTATCTATCGAGTATTACAGATCCCAACAGTTTCTTCTGGACTCTTTTGATATACACTGTTATGTATATGCCTACAATCTCTTTGGCCAATACCATTAGCTTCAATCAGATGGATCATCCAGAAAAAGAATTTCCAATAATTCGGGTATTGGGTACGATAGGATGGATCGTAGCGGGAGTGATGTTGAGCTATCTAAAACTGGAAGATTCCCATCTTCAATTTCAGATAGCCGCAGCAATGTCAATTCTACTTGGCATCTATTCATTTTTCCTTCCACATACACCTCCCAAGGACAAGGGCGTAAGACCAAGTATATCTGATATTCTGGGTTTAGATGCCTTGGCGTTGATGAAGGAGCGTAGTTTTGCCGTGTTTATTCTGTGTTCTTTTTTGATATCGATTCCTCTCTCATTTTACTATGCCTTTACCAATCCATTTCTGAATGAAGTCGGTATGGAAAATGCCGCAGCCAAAATGACTTTGGGTCAAGGTTCTGAAATCCTATTTATGATTCTCCTGCCCTTCTTTTTTACGAGGCTAGGCGTGAAGAAGATGTTGCTTCTCGGCATGGCAGCATGGGTATTAAGATACATCCTGTTTGCGTATGGCAACAATGAGGAGTTGGTGTTTATGTTTTATGGAGCCATTCTTCTACATGGTATCTGCTATGATTTCTTTTTTGTAACGGGACAGATATATGTGGACAATGTAGCTCCCAAGGAGGTCCAAGCAAGTGCACAGGGATTTATAACCTTGATTACCTATGGTTTTGGTATGTTAATTGGTTCGTTGGCATCAGGATGGTTTGTTGAGCAATATACGCTAGCTGACGGTAGCCACCTGTGGAAGACCATTTGGTTGATTCCCGCGGCTATGGCGGTCGGCGCAGGACTTGTTTTTGCCATATTTTTTAATGAACCTAAAAAAGACTTGTCCATAAACTGATTGTTACCTTATGTCATATACTCCCAGGCACTCTTGTATGTATGATTTTGTTCAACATGCGCAGCGAGTTGGTCATATAAAGGTTCTGATGCCAAGGTTGACATATCTCCGATGATTACTAGCTTAAACTTGGCTCTGGTTAGTGCTACATTGAGTCTTCGGTAGTCTTTTAAAAATCCGACTTCTCCGCGATCATTGCTTCGTACCAGGCTGATATAAATAACATCCTTCTCTTGCCCTTGAAACCCATCAATACTGTTGACCTCCACATCGTAGGGCTTCCACATTTCGTCCAGAAGGATAGCAGATCTGATCACCGTCACTTGATGTGCATATGGACATATAATACCGATTTTGAGACCCTTCGCTTGTACCTCAGGAGAAGACAAAAAGTGCTCTCGCAAGATATGATACTCACCGATATTGCTATAACTGCGGCCTTCAGGTCCTGATTTCTCATCAAAACCGCATCCACTTGTATCAATCAGAGTAACTACGTTGTTATCGTTGGGAAGGCTACGTTGAGATACAAAGTCCGCTGACCGTAGCTTGCCATGATAGAAGGACTCATTGCTAAATCTAAGAATATCATCATGCATCCGATACTGTGTATCGAGCAGAAAGCAACCATTGACCTTGTCAATCATACGATCCAATAGCGTATGACCGAGACCCATCTTAAGTGCCACATTGGATTTGACGGTAGGCGGCAACTGCTGTGGATCTCCAGCCATGATGACCCTTTTAGATCGGATCATCGCCGTCCAGCTCTCCGCTTCTAAGGCCTGCGAAGCTTCATCGATAACGAGCGTATGAAATACCATATCCTCTATCGACTTGTGCGCCGCTCCAATCAATGTCGTACAGATCACCGGAGACTCTTCCAAGAGCTGCTCTACCAATCGTTGCTCTAGGTCTCGTGCCCATCTTTTCAATTCACGAGCCTCGCTACGCAACATCGCTCGATCTGAACGTTGTTGACGACCATACTTACGCTTGTGCTTGTTGGCCTCGTGGTGCGCCGCTTCTGCTTCTATCCTGACCTGCTTAATATGTTGCCAGTCCTTGTGCATCCTCATTTGCTCTTCGAGCGTTAAGTGAGCGATACTATCTCCTATCCGAGTAACATTGCCGAGGCGAATAACAGGGATACCACAGGCACTAATTCTCCTTGTCAATAGATCTACTGCGTTGTTAGAAGGAGCGGTAACGAGAACGCGTTGTTCATCCTGAAGGAGTGCATGAACAAGAGCTACCAATGTTGTCGTCTTGCCCGTACCGGGAGGGCCATGTATGATCCCCATTCGATCTAAGCCAAGACAACCTAGAATCGCCACTCTCTGAGAATCATTGAGCAGATGTAATTGGGGAATGAGTTTTTTAGTGGGGACTATCTGATTTTCTATACATAGCCGGCTGACTCCTTCTCGCAGTTCTTGGATATAGTACTTGTTGGAATTCTTTAGCGCCTTCAATGTATGTGCCATGACACGATAAGGTCGATCATCATAAATGAGCTCTATACCGCAAGTAGAATGATGCAACAGTTGTTCTTTCCAACCTATATCCTTGTTCAAGATGATACCTACCTTGTTACGACTAGCAAAAGAGATAACTCCACGGTACTCATAATTGTCAGATCCCTGAATCCAAAGGACTGCGTTAGCTCCAATCTTAAACAAATTTCTTCCCGATGAAGCACGAGTAGTCCCCGGTGTGACGATGACTTCTATCTTTTCAGCAATGCTGTAATGAATCTTCTCTATCTCAACCGGAAACCACAAGACACCGGCCTCTATACGCTCTTTGACAGTCTTGTTTTTCGAAAGTTCCCGAAAGTAGGCTTCTTCTGCACTTCTTTCTACCTCCAATGCTTGACCTATATGTACATAACGATCCCTATCCACACTAACAGATCATTTCATTGTAGAATAGGTCATACATAATAGATGGCCGTAAGAACGGACTTAGGCCAAGCTATACTTGGCATTGCGAGAACGCTTGCGTTCATGCTCTTTTAATTGAATTTTTCTCATACGGATATGCACAGGTGTAATCTCTACGTATTCATCCTCATCGATATACTCCATACACTCTTCAAGAGAAAACAAAGTCGGAGGCGCTAATTTGGCTTTATCATCGGCACCTGATGATCTCATGTTGGTCAACTTTTTGGATTTGGTCAGATTCACAACAAGATCATTTTCCCTTACATGCTCTCCGACTATTTGACCTTCATAAATGGCAACTCCCGGAGGGACAAAGAACTTGCCTCTATCTTGAAGCTTGTCCAATGCAAAAGCCACAGAAGTACCCGTCTCCATGCAGATCATTACACCTTTGTTACGACTTGGAATATCTCCTTTCCATGGTTCAAAGCTTTCAAAACGATGCGCTATGATCGCCTCACCTGCCGAGATATTCATCAATGTAGTCGTAAGCCCAATCAAACCACGTGAAGGAATACTGAACTCAAGATGTATGAGGTCGCCTTTGGGCTCCATCACCTTAAGCTCTCCTTTGCGTTGACTTATGGCTTCGATCACTTTGCCACTTACCTCTTGCGGTAAGTCTATGGTTAAAAATTCGATGGGTTCATGTTTGATACCATCTATTTCCTTGATGATAACTCGAGGTTTGCCCACTTGAAGTTCATAGCCCTCTCTTCGCATGGTTTCTATAAGCACGGACAGATGCATAATTCCACGGCCATAAACATTGTAGGCATCCGGAGATCCGGTGGGCTCCACCCTTAATGCAAGATTTCGCTCTGTTTCTTTTTCAAGCCGTTCTACGAGATGACGAGATGTAACAAATTTGCCATCTTGGCCAAAAAACGGACTCGTGTTGATCGTAAACACCATACTCATTGTAGGCTCATCTATCGGAATAGCCGGTAAGGCCTCCGGAGATTCAAAATCCGCAATAGTATCTCCAATTTCAAAAGCATCTATGCCCGTAACGGCACAGAGGTCTCCATTTTCGACTTTGTCTGTTTTTATCTTGCCCAGACCTTTAAAGACAAATATCTCTTTGATCTTTACACGCCTGGTCTCCCCTTGTCTGTTGATAAGGCATACTTGGGATTTATTGGTGAGGGTACCTCTATGTACACGGCCGATCGCAATCCTCCCGATAAAGGAAGAAAAATCAATGGTAGTTATTTGCATTTGTACAGGCCCTTCGTTGTCAGCGGGTGGATCAATCTGCTCAATGATCATATCCAAAAGATAGCTAATATCACTCGTCGGATGCTCCCAATCCGGTCCCATCCAATTGTGCTTGGCGGAACCGTAAATGGTGTGAAAACCTAGCTGTTCCTCTGAAGCATCCAGATTGAACATCAATTCGAATACTGCTTCATGTACCTCATCAGGTCTGCAATTTTCCTTGTCCACTTTATTAATTACGACAATGGGTTGTAGCCCAAGATCCAATGCCTTCTGTGTCACATATCGGGTCTGAGGCATAGGTCCTTCAAAGGCATCCACTAATATCAATACACCATCTGCCATATTGAGTACGCGCTCCACCTCGCCACCAAAATCGGCGTGACCCGGTGTATCGATAAGGTTGATCTTCACACCTTTATAATTGACAGAAATGTTCTTGGCGAAGATTGTTATGCCACGCTCTCGTTCCAGATCATTGCTGTCCAAGATAAGATCACCTTCCGGTATCCGATCTTCTCCCAATTCACAATAATGGATAATCTTATCTGTTAAGGTCGTCTTGCCGTGATCTACATGGGCAATAACTGCCACATTACGAATTTTCTTCATATGTATTTCAAACTTCCCGCAAAGCTATGCTTTATATCATAGGGATGTACATTTATCTTCAATGATCAATTATTTCCACGAAGATACGCTACCGACCGATTCCTTAGAAGGTTCATTGATTGTGAATATCGACTACTCAACTACAGATTGGTTGATGAGGTCAATAATAAGTTGAAGTTCATCGTGAGAACCTCACTATACTTCCTCGTTGATCCCCATAGCATAAAGAACTTTTCTTTGAGATCAATAAACTCACCTTCTTTTAAAACGTAAACTCCTCCTATGCTTTTTTGAGAACCAAATAAGATCATCTCCATCGAGATAGTAACGATTGCCATATCTATCTCGATATTCGTGATCATTGTAACGATTGTAATAGACCCAATCAGATCCATGACGCCGAATGCGCAATGCGTGACCCAAGATCTCAAGAGACAATGACAACCCCGTCCCCTCACAATACCAATCACCCCCAAACCCATTGCCGCGATAATTATGACCATCATACTCCCCGTATATCCCTTCATATCTATAGTCTCCAATAGAAGTAAGCCTCGATAATACAAGAGTAGTACGATAACGTTGATTAAACTCGATACGGCCATGACCCAAGTCTATGATCAAACGGCCATGATGATCATCAAATACGCCATCGCCGATATACCTATACGTACGCCAACGATGACCATTGATTTTTGCTTTAATGCCTCGACGATGTGGCTTGATCCGAATCTCTATATGTGCGAACTCGTTGTAGTAAGTACCTCCAATGTGTCTTCCATCATCTTTGGCCGATACTCCTGTAGGTATAAGAACGATCAAGAGATAAAAGATAAAATGTCTCATGATACAAAAGTTTAAGCATGTAATGAATTATATCTCACAGCCAAACTACATCAATGCAGCGGTATCATCTCCTAGAGCAGAGTTAAAACCCAGTGTTAAAAGTGTTAACGTTGTTGCCATAGTGTTAAAACTGCTGCTGTAGTAGTTTAATCTTGGCTCCTCCAAACCGGACAGTATTGTTATGACAAGAAGGAAATTCACATCAACATTCCGAGACAAAAGAAACTCCTAAAGCACTAGCGGAAGGCTAAATTACGGCAGAACTTGCTCAAAAAATCTATCTTTGACTTCAACAGATTTGACTCTTGCCGAAAAGGATATTCTATATTGGTAAAATTGGAGATGTAAAAAAGTATAGCTATGAGATTCCGGATTGTGGGGGTTCTGATACATCAGACGTCCTCGGGGAGCATAATACTGCCTTCAAAAACCTTAATCGCCTGTCCAATAAGCCAGATGTTCTGAAATCGTTGACCGACTTTGTCAAATCTCACTTGAAGGTTTCCCCCCAAGGTGGAGACATCTATCCGGTGAGATCCATCTTTGAGGCCATCTCGAAGTACTGAGGCAATCGCGGCAGCGGTAACGCCTGTACCACAACTATATGTCTCATCCTCAACGCCGCGTTCATACGTCCTCACATGAAGTATTGACCCTTTGGGCTCGACAAAATTGACATTGATGCCCTCTTCTCTATAAGTATCGTTATACCGGATTTTTTGAGCCTTATCAACCATTGCTATACGATCTAAATCAGCGACAAAATGGACAAAATGAGGTGAACCCGTATCTAAGATATACGCATCTCCATCAGTAGTGCCCACCTGACAATCCATCATCTTGAGTTGGACAATGTCGCCTTTGACATGGGCTTCATGCAGACCATCAATAGCCTCAAAAACCATTGAGTCTTTGGCTATATTGAGGTTATATGCAAGATGTGCCATAGCTCGTCCCCCGTTGCCACACATCGTACTCAATCTGCCATCCGCATTATAGTAAGTCATCTTAAAATCTGCCGTAGAGGATCGCTCGATAATCATGAGACCATCTGCACCCACTCCCAACCTCCTATCGCACCACTGACGAATCCAAGCAGTATCGGGCTCCTTTAAATATGGAACAAGAATCTGATTAATGATCACAAAGTCATTGGCTGTAGCTTGATACTTGTAAAATGGAATGCGCATACCGAACCTCTATTTTAATCACAAAGAAAACCCTTCCGGGACAAAAGAGTTTATTTGTTACTATTCAGGTAGGCGTCATTTTGGCTAAAAAAAACACTTTTCCCGTCATATTTCCGCTATTTTTTTCGCCGTAGCGCTGCTATGCCTCAAAAAATAAGCGTCATCTGACGAAAAAACTACCTTTTTTTATCTCAAAAGCACCCTCCTGAATAGTAACGTTTATTTCGTATTCCTCAAATACCATATCATATTACAATCTCCATTTATATATGCTTACTTTTGTCCTTGAGCAAAAGAATGATAGATTGAAAAAAGCATTGATCACAGGTATAACGGGTCAAGACGGAGCCTATCTCGCCGATCTCTTGATCAGTAAGGGGTATCAAGTACACGGTATCAAAAGACGTAGTTCGTTGCTCAATACACAGCGTATAGACCACCTCTACCAAGACCCTCATGAGCGTAATGTAAAGCTCATATTGCACTATGGTGATCTTACAGATAGCACCAATATCATAAGGATCATACAAGAAGTACAGCCCGACGAAATCTACAACCTCGCCGCCATGTCTCATGTCAAAGTAAGTTTTGACAGTCCTGAATATACGGCGGATGTAGATGCCTTGGGGACACTGCGCATACTCGAAGCCGTAAGGTTATTGGGTCTAACCGATACAACCAAAATCTATCAAGCATCCACCTCGGAGCTCTATGGCCTCGTACAGGAAGTGCCTCAATCCGAGCGAACCCCCTTTTATCCAAGATCTCCGTATGCAGTTGCCAAGCTTTATGCCTATTGGATCACCATCAATTATCGCGAGGCATATGGTATGTATGCGTGCAACGGTATCCTCTTCAACCATGAGAGTCCGATACGAGGAGAAACATTTGTCACCAGAAAAATCAGCAGAGCTGTAGCCCGAATCGTTCTCGGTCTTCAAGGATCGTTGTTTCTCGGCAATCTCGACGCCAAAAGAGATTGGGGACACGCTAAGGATTATGTCGAAGCAATGTGGCTCATGATGCAACAAGATACTGCTGAAGACTTTGTCATCGCCACGGGCAAAACAACCAGTATCAGGGATCTGGCCATACAAGCTTTTGCGGTCTGTGGAATAAGGTTGAGATTTGAGCACAAAGGACTCCAAGAAATCGGAATAGTAGAACAAGTTGAAGCCTCTCAATACCGGTTTCTCCAAGGTAAAACGGTCATCAAGGTAGATCCCAATTACTTTCGACCGACCGAAGTAGATATGCTGATAGGAGATGCCTCTAAGGCCAAAGAGAAACTCAATTGGACTCCCAAAATATCCCTTTCGGAAATGCTTGACGAAATGGTATCATCGGATCTCGATATAATGAAACGAGAACTACTGCTGCGGGACTCAGGATATCAAACTTTTCATGGCAATGAATAAGAATGCTAAAATATACATTGCTGGCCATAGAGGAATGGTAGGTTCTGCCATCGTACGCGCCTTGCGGCAAAAGAGATTTGATAATATAACGGTACGAACCTCAAGTGAACTCGACCTGCGCAATCAAAGTGCGGTCCATGACTTTTTTGCTTCTGAACGTCCTCAATACGTGTTTCTTGCGGCAGCTAAAGTGGGAGGAATCATGGCCAACAATACTTATCGAGCTGATTTTCTCTACCAGAATATTATGATTCAGTCTAACGTGATTCACGCTGCTCATAACAATGATGTAAACAAGTTATTGTTTCTCGGATCCTCCTGCATATACCCCAAAATGGCCGATCAGCCCATACGCGAAGACTCCTTGCTCACGGGCACATTGGAGCCCACCAATGAACCCTATGCGATCGCCAAAATAGCCGGCATAAAAATGTGCGATGCCTATAGAGACCAATACGGCTGCAACTTTATATCTGCAATGCCCACCAATCTATACGGCCCCAACGACAACTACGACCTCACAACCTCTCACGTTCTTCCCGCGTTGATCAGAAAATTTATTGAAGCCAAACGTCACAATGATCCGCACGTACTACTCTGGGGAACAGGCAGTCCGAAACGAGAATTTCTTCATGTAGATGATATGGCCGATGCCTGCCTGTACCTCATGAATGAATATAATGAGCCCCACCCGATCAACGTTGGTACAGGAAAGGATATATCGATATTGGAATTGGCTCAGTTGATCCGTGATATTGTTGGTTACACAGGCGACATCCGGCACGACCTTTCAAAACCCGACGGTACGCCCAGAAAACTCCTCGATGTTTCCAAACTAAATACACTGGGATGGAAGTATAAGATCGAATTGCGCGACGGAATCGAAGCCATCGTCAAAGACCTGAAGAATACCTCTTTTTAATATAGCAGGGAGAAAGAATACGAACATAAAGAAAGAAATAAAAAACAACTGATTGAAAATAATAAAATCCATATTCAACAATCCATATTTTGCTGCGATACGCAATATAAAGTCCGTATTGGATTACGATCAGAAGAAGCGTGGCCTCATCATGATATTTTTGCTTTTTATCAATGCTGTTGGGGACTTGCTGGGTCTCGCCACGATTGGGACATTGATCATCAGTTCGCTGGATGACAACGTATTTACCAAGACAGTATATACCAGAGACATGGTAGATTCTGATTTTCAATTTTACATACATCTGGGATTGCGCAAACTGTATGATTGGTCCGGAGCGACCAGTGATATTGCTTTTTTATTTTATTTATCTATATTGATATTCATCATTTTTATAGCCAAGAATGCCTTGTTCATTTTTATCACCTATATCCAGACGAGATTTGGTTTTAATGTAGCATTGCGTTTAAACAAAAAGATGTTCAAATACTTCTATGATAAAGGCTACTTATTTATCACTCATTCTACTTCCGGCAATAAGGTATATTCTATCGTAGATATACCGATGCGCTTTGCCTCCAATTATTTTTTGCCGACCATGGTTTTTACAACAGAACTCGTCGTATTAGTCATACTCGGTATCGCATTGTTGTTTATCAATCCCAAAGCAGTAATGTTGTTATTGATCATCATTGTTCCGGTATTTGTAATTATATACAGGATTTCGAAATCCAAAATCAAGGAGATCGGTTATCAACGCAATCGTTTGGCTCCGCTCAACTATGCCAAGATATATGAGGCGATGAATGGATATGTAGATATAAAGTTGTCCAATGCAGAAAATCTTATTTCGTCTCAATACATCACCCTTCAAAAAAAGCTGAACAGCGTGGATGCCTTATACTTTGGTGTCTATCTCAGGATAAATTCACGGACTAATGACATTATTTTTGGAATGGGATTTATGGTGATTTTTGGATTTGCCTATGCGACCGGGATGAATAGGATGGATGTATTGCAATTGCTTGGGATATTTGCCATTGCGGCATACAAGTTTCTCCCTTCCGTCAATCGCATGATGGGCAGCATTCTTGCAATAAAGAACTCTTCATTTGTAATTGATGAATTGTCGGTAATTGCCAATACCTCACTGAGCGAATACCCTAGTGCCGGAACGATAAGAATAGAAAAAGAAATCTCCCTTGAGCATATCAAATATAAATATCCTGAGAGTGAAGATTGGATATTGGATGATGTAAGTGTTTCGATTCCCAAAGGAACTGCTCTGGGCATCATAGGAGAATCCGGATCGGGCAAAACAACAATGCTCAAGATATTGTTGAGACTCCTCAAGCAAAATGAAGGAGACATTTATATCGATGGCAACAAGGTCGATAACGACTTAGAGCCTTCATTTCAAAAACTCATAGGCTATGTCGAGCAAGATATATTTATTCTCAATGATACTATAAGAAACAATATCGCATTTGGGCTGGCTGATAGTGATGATGCCAAAATGTGGGAAATATTAAAACAATGCAGATTGGATCAATTTGTCAGAGAATTGCCAGATGGTCTGGACATGAAACTCGGCGAAAACGGTGTCAATTTATCCGGAGGTCAAAAACAACGCATCGGTATCGCCCGTGCTCTTTATAAGGATTCGGAGATATTGTGTTTTGACGAGGCCACTAGCGCCTTGGACAATGAAACCGAAAGAGCCATAGTTGAGAGTATCAACGATCTTTCCAAACTGGGAAAAACGATCATCATCGTTGCCCATCGCATTACTACATTGGAAAAATGCAACCGGATTATCGAACTCGACAAAGGCCGCATCGTAAGAGAACCATCTTACGATGCATTGATAAAAGAAAAAGTATTGTACACCGAATAACAGAACGAGAATATGAATGGAAAGTCAATACTGATCACTGGAGGAACGGGATCCCTCGGAAAAGCTCTGACGAGGCGGATTTTTGCATCATTTCCGGATGTAAAGCGACTGGTTATATTTTCTCGTGACGAGCAGAAGCAATTTCAGATGGAACAAGAGTATCCCAAAAAATTGTATCCTGCCATCCGGTTTTTTATCGGCGATGTACGGGACAAAGAACGACTCGTGCGAGCCATGCATGGCATAGATTATGTCATTCATGCTGCAGCTATGAAACATGTCCATCTCGCAGAATACAATCCTTCTGAATGTATAAAAACCAACATAGGAGGAGCCGAGAATGTCATTCATGCATGTCTCGAAACAGATGTCCAACGCGTCGTTGCACTCTCTACCGACAAGGCATGTGCTCCCATCAATCTCTACGGTGCCACCAAGCTCACTTCCGACAAATTGTTTATCGCCGCCAACAATATAAAAGGTGCTAATCCCATTAGATTCTCAGTTGTCCGGTATGGCAATGTCATGGGCTCCAATGGTTCTGTAATTCCATTTTTTATAAAAAAAAGAAAAGAAGGATTTCTTCCGATTACCGATCCACAGATGACTCGATTTAATATCAGTCTGGACGAAGGTGTGGATATGGTTTTTCACGCATTGGAACACGCTTGGGGTGGCGAAATATTTATTCCTAAAATACCGTCATACAAAATAACAGAAATTGCCAAAGCGATTGCTCCCAATATAGAACATCGCATTGTCGGATTGCGGCCGGGCGAAAAAATACACGAAGAAATGATCACCTCATCGGATTCTTTTTTTACCTATGATCTCGGACGTTATTATACCATTTTGCCAACTACCCCAAATTGGAATATTGAAGCCTTTAAAAAAGAATTGAATGCCGTAAAAGTGCCTCAGGGATTTAGTTACAACTCTGGTCAAAATACAGAGTGGGTGGATGTTGATGACTTGAGAATACTTATCAAAAAACATGTTGATCCAGAATTTGAAGTTCTATGACAAAGAAGGAATATCACATACCTTATGGTAGGCATCACGTCACGCAAGAAGATATCGCAGCAGTTCAACAAGTGTTGCAATCGGCATTCTTGACCATGGGACCAAAGGCAAAGGAATTTGAAGAGTCGTTTGCTTCATATGTCGGCAGCAAGTATGCCGTGACCGTATCCAACGGGACGGCTGCCTTGCATCTGTGCGCTATGGCAATGAAGGTCAACTCCGAGAGCAAAGTGATCACAACTGCACTCACTTTTGCCGCTTCTGCCAACTGAGTGCGATACTGTGGCGGGCAAGTAGATTTCTGTGATATCGATCCGCAGACCCGATTGATAGACTTGGATCTATTGCAAGATAAATTGGAGAAAGCTCCCGAGGGAAGCTATGAAGGCATCATCCCAGTCGATTTTGCGGGATATCCTGTACAGATGGAGCAATTGAGGAAAATCGCAGATCAATATGGTCTATGGATTATCGAAGATGCCTGTCACGCTCCCGGTGCTTGGTTTTATGATAGCCTGGGTCAAAAACAATATTGTGGCAGTAGTCAATATGCTGATTTGGCGATATTTTCTTTTCACCCCGTCAAGCATATTGCTTGTGGAGAAGGAGGTATGATTACGACCAATGATCCCGAATTGTATGCCAAACTCAAGCAACTCAGAACACACGGTATGATCTATCAAGGCAATGATGCATTGATAGAGAATCACGGAGGTTGGTATATGGAAATGCAAGACTTGGGATACAATTATCGCATGCCGGATATCTTATGTGCGCTCGGTATCTCTCAACTGAAAAGAGCCTCTCAGGGGATTGCCAAAAGACAAGCAATCGCCCGGCGATATGATGCAGCATTCAAAAACACTCAAGTGATTACGAGAACTCCTAGCGATGATATCAACCATGCATATCACCTCTATATCATAGAAGTCAACAATAGAAAAGAACTCTATGATGCATTGAGAGAGAGTGGCATCTATGTTCAAGTCCATTACATCCCGGTACACCTGATGCCATACTACAAGGAACTGGGCTTTGGCAAAGGAGACTACCCTGTAGCCGAAGCGTACTATGAACGATGTCTGAGTATCCCCATGTATCCCACGTTGAGCGAAGAAGAGCAAACTTATGTTATTGACAAAGTATTGTACTATAGCAAGTAAATGGGAAACATAGCAATCATACCAGCGAGAGGTGGAAGTAAGAGAATACCCCGCAAAAACATCAAAGCGTTTTTGGGCAAACCCATTATAGCTTACAGTATCGCGGCCGCCCTGGAGTCCGGCTTGTTCGATGAAGTGATGGTTTCAACAGATGACTTAGAGATTGCCGATATCGCCAGAGATTTTGGAGCCGTGGTACCTTTTATGAGAAGCGAACAGAATGCCAATGATATGGCAACCACTGTCGATGTTATCCTAGAGGTCTTGGGTTGTTACGCTGACAAGGATGTATATTTTGAAGCCGGTTGTTGTATCTATCCGACTGCGCCTTTTACCAACCCCAAACTACTGCATTCGACCTATGCCCTACTGCGCCAAAGAGATTTTGATAGCACTTTTCCCGTCGTCCGCTACGGGTATCCCATCCAGAGAGCTTTGTCGCTTGAAGGAGATAAAATAGCGATGTGCCATCCCGAATACATACATACACGATCTCAAGACTTAGGCTTGAGATATCACGATAGTGGACAACACTATTGGTTCCGAACGGATCAAATCATCCAAACTAAAAAGCTATGGTCTGATCATACCGGAGCCATCGTCATCTCCGATCTTCATACTCAAGATATCGATACCATGGATGATTGGTTGCTTGCAGAGATGAAATACAAACTCTTCATGGATGGAAAATAGAAAACCCATCATATTTAGAGCGGATGGAAATGAGCGTATTGGCCTAGGCCATGTCGTGAGATCTCTCGCATTAGCCGCTATGGTCAAAGATCAATTTGAGGTTGTTTTTGCGATTGTATCACCCAGCAAAAGCATTGAAAAGAAAATATTGGAGACATGCGACCGTATAATCGTCTTGAAGGAGTCCTTAGATCAGATACAGGAAATCAGTCAAATAGCTTCCGCAGTACCGCAAGCATCAATGTACGTGTTGGATGGGTATCAATACGATACAACATATCAGTCCTATATCAAAAAATCCGGTGCTGCTATCATATGTATTGACGATATCCACGCATATCACTTTGTAGCGGATGCCGTCGTCAATCATGCGCCCGGTGTTAAGGCAGATCAATATTCGTGTGAACCCGAAACGGAATTGTGTCTCGGCCTGAAATATGCGCTTTTGAGAAAACCATTTTTAGAAGCCGCAAGAGAAACAAGAGAAATCAAGGCCATTAAAAATGCTTTTATATGTTTGGGTGGATCAGACCCCCACAATCTGACCCTCCCATGTGTACAATCCATAACGCAAACTAAGGCTCAATTAGAATCCATACACATCGTCCTAGGATCAAGCAATCAACATATAGCAGCTATCCAATCATATGCCAACCATCAACAAGATACCGCCATTCATATACATCAAGATCTCAACGCACACCAAATGTGCTCACTGATGAGGGAAAATGATCTTGCCATCGTTAGCGCAAGCAGCTTACTCCTCGAAGTCATCTCTGTCAAAATGCCCGTCATCTGCGGATACTACGTGGACAACCAGAAAAACATTTATGACGGATTTGGTCAGCTCCATTTAATTAATGGCATCGGTGACATGAATTCTTTTACAGGTTATGGAGACCTCATATCCAAAATTAGAAAAACAGATATTCAATCTACTATCGACTTGCAATCAGAGTATATAGATGGAAGCTCTCATTCTGAGATAATACAACTTTTCAATCGTATTTATAATAAGACAGTCCCAGTCAATCAATAACAATGGTAAAGTACTACGACATATTGCCACAATCAAACAAAGCACGATGAACAGGATATGTTTACTGGCCAGTGGCAAGTTGGGCGCCATCACTCTACAAAAAATGCTGCGCAACAACCATAACGTACAAACCGTATTGACTAATACCAAATCCAATGAAATTATACAGTTGTGCCAATCCCATAACATTCATCTGCTCCTCGGCAATCCCCGTAGTGAACAAATGAATACAAGTATTCAAGAATTGTCCTTTGACGTGCTACTGTCCGTCAACTATCTGTATATCATCAATGAAAATCTCATAGAAAAGCCTAAGAAATACGCTATCAATATCCATGGTTCTCTCCTGCCCAGATATCGTGGAAGAACCCCCCACGTCTGGTCGATTATCAATGGAGAAACCAAAACCGGAGTGACAGCTCACATCATCACACCCGAAGTAGATGCAGGAGATATCGTATCACAAATTGAATTCAAAATCGAAGAAAATGACACGGGCGCAGACTTACTCAAAAAATATGAATTGCTCTATCCTTCGTTGATAGAGCAATTACTGACAAGCATAGATAATGATAGTATAATCCGGCGACCCCAAAATCATGAACAAGCGACATACTACGGAGCACGTACTCCCGATGACGGTCACATAAATTGGCAATGGAGTAAGGAAAGAATCAGAAATTGGATACGCGCACAAGCCCATCCCTATCCCGGAGCATTTACATTTTTAGATGATATCAAAATAAAGGTTCACAAAGCCACTTTTCACAATATGGGATACGATTACCGTACACCTAATGGTACAATCCTAAATACGCTCAACCAAGATGTCATCGTTAAAACGACCAACGGAGCTCTACTACTGTCTCAATTACAGTATGACGCACCGATATCCATTAAACCCAATATGAAATTTTTATGAAAGCAATACAATTGGGACACCTTCAGATAGGCCACGATCTACCACCGATGATCATAGCCGAGATGTCAGGCAATCACAATGGAGATATCGCTCGTGCATTGCAATTGGTTGAAGCTGCCGCCAAATGTGGTGCGCATGCATTAAAATTGCAGACCTACACGGCGGATACCCTCACGATAAATCACAGAGGCGGCCTCTTTGATATCACCGATCCATCATCACTGTGGTATGGAAAAAATCTGTATCAACTGTACCAAGAAGCACATACTCCTTGGGATTGGCACAAGGAGATATTTGATTACGCCAATGAACTCGGTATGCTAGCATTCTCCTCCCCATTTGATGAGACAGCTGTGGATTTTCTTGAAGATTTGAATGTACCGGCTTACAAAATAGCTTCCTTTGAAAGCAATCATTTTCCCTTACTCAAGAAAGTTGCACAAACCGGAAAACCCATCCTTATATCCTCAGGAACCAGCAAGTTGAATGAGCTGTATGAAGCTATCCACTACTTACGTACAAACGGAGCACAGGATATTGTGATATTTAAGTGCACATCGAGCTATCCAGCCAGTCCCGAAAATACACATATCAATACCATACCCGTATTGAAAAATATATTTCCAGACTGTATCATCGGGCTATCAGATCACACCATGGGCATAGGTGCTTCTGTTGCTGCGGTAGCAGTCGGCGCGCGCGTTATAGAAAAACATTTTACCTTGGATAGAGCCGATGGTGGAGTAGATAGCGCTTTCTCTCTCGAACCGTCTCAATTAGAACAATTGGTCATAGAAACCAAGCGAGCCTTCCTTGCCATGGGATCGGTACAATTGGACACACAGAAATCTGAAGAGAGCAGCATTCAATTCAAAAGATCTATTTACTGTATCCAAGATATCCAAAAAGGCCAACCATTGACGACCGATAATGTCCGCGTGATCAGGCCGGGAGATGGTATGGCGCCAAAACACTATGAGCACATCTTGGGTAATATTGCCAAAACCAATATCCGCAGAGGAACACCATTGGATCGGACATTGATATAAATGAATCAGATCAAACCACCAGTGCAGGAAAACAGAATTGACATACTTAATTTAGAGTGGACTTCCTACCCCAGTAGAGACAGACAAGCAGCATCTTTAGTATGCAATTATCTGAGATACAAGGGGTACAATGTAGTAGAAGGCTCTATATTTAACGGTTTTGAACTTATTGACAAGCATGCCCCAAGGCTTTTGTTTATAACCAATACAACAGGAGCCAAAATCAACTATCAGACAATGAAACACGCTATACAACGCAATATACTGGGCGTATCGTTGATATCTGAGGGAAATATAAAACCTTGGAACAAGAACATCATATCACAATTCTTTTGGGGATGGAATAAAGAAAAAATACTGTATGAAAACCTTAACCTCCAATGGTCGAACAGGGCTAAAAAACTAATACACAGTATTCATCCTGAGTTAGACAATCGCATTAAAGTGTCTGGAGGTGTAGGATTTGATTATTACAAAATCATACCACAAGGCAATAAGGGTGCCTTTCTACATAAATATGGCAAAAGTCAATATCAAAAAGTAATAGGAATCGGTTGTTTTGATTTTGGTCCAATGTATCCCAAAGACAGTAGGTATGCATTACAACAAAAATTGTTTACAAAGGAGCAAGTAGATAGATTTAAAAGTGACCGTCAACAATTTAACAATGTTCTCATTGGACTCATCAAAAACAACCCTGAAATCTTATTCTTAATAAAAGAGCACCCGGGCAATCAGCTCGGACACTTCTCCTCTGCCATAGAAGGTGCAGATGCTTTTGACAATACACTCATCCTCAAAACGGAAGAAAGTATATTTGATTGCATTAACGTGTCAGATTTTTGGATTATATACGAATCCACAACCGCGCTTGAAGCATGGTTAATGAACAAGCAGACCATGCTCCTCAATCCATCGGGTGTGGACTTTAAAAGAGATGAACTATACAAGGGATCTCCCAATTTTACAGCTGAACAAGAAGTACAACAAGGCATTAATCAATTTTATACCGATCAAAACATAGTAGGATTTAAAGAATTAACTGACGCACGAAATCAATTGATTGAAGATACGATCGGCTGGGACGATGGCCTCAACCACGTAAGAGCGGGAAATTATATTATTGACGTCCTCAACAACAATCCAAGATTAGAATTAAAACATACCTTAGAAACGTATATCGAAAGAAAAGTTCAAAATGTATTGTGGGTATCAAGCAAACATCTAAAAAGGTTGCCGTATTTTAGATACTACAATCAGAAAAAAAATCAGCACTCACAACAAGAACTAGATAAATACAGCGATAGACTCTACAAATACCAAAACCTCTTTTATACGAAGGGTAAAATCAGACAATGATTGTCTATCAAAAATAACAACATAATTACCAACGAGACGATGAACACTATACATGGAAAGAAACTAAGTAAAAGTCAAATAAATAATTTTTTAGACAAACACTTTGAATCTATAAAGAACAAAAAAACTGGGAGAGAAAAAATTACTTTATCTCTAACGCCAAACAATTCCAAAATACTAGATTTTGGTTGCGGATGGGGGTACTATGCCAACGCTCTTTCACTAAAAGGTAACATTATTGAAGCTATAGATTATGATAATGAAATATCAATAGCAAAGGAGTATTGGCCGGAAAACCCAAATATTACATTCTCTACATCAAAAATTCAAACATTCGAAAACGAATATTTTGATTGCGTTTTATCGTGTCAAGTTTTAGAACATGTGCATAACCCAGGCACATTTCTTTCAGAAATAAATAGAGTTTTAAAAGATCAAGGTAGTTTTGTCGTATCCGTACCCAATATTATAAATCCAAGGTATATCTTTCCCCATTTCAATTGGAAATACGAATCCAAATTAAAGGCTGTAAGTAAAAACATGTTGGACAACTATGACAAAACAAATCACCATATAAATTCTTGGGATCCAAGGCATTTTGTAAACTTACTAGCGTCAACAGGATTCATATTAGATGCATATAGAACTTCAGAAGGTATTCCACTTCCACAAGTATTCCCTTTTAATAAATTTGGAAATGGATATATTACAAATTTTATCAGCCGTTTAGGATTTATAAATAACTTCTCTTATACAATGCACTTTAGATTCATAAAATCTAAAAAAGTACTAATAAACAAAAACGACTAACGATGTGCGGTATAACAGGATTTTTTTCAACTTCAAATTTAGTGAATACCTCCAACTACTACGATGCACATCTATTAACAAAACACAGGGGTCCGGACGATGAGGGTTTTGTTGCAATCAATAACAACATTTTACAAATTTTTAAAGGAGATGACACAATATCCGATTTTTGGAAACTTGATCACATAAAAAATGTAGCCAAGTCTAACCTAATTCTAGGGCATAGGAGATTATCTATCATAGATACAAGCTCAGCAGGACACCAGCCGTTTATATTTCGTAATCTCAGCTTAATATATAATGGTGAAATATACAATTTTAATTCAATAAAGAAATTACTAATTGAAAAAGGGTATCAATTCACCACAAAAACCGATACCGAAGTAATAATTAAGGGTTACCATTGTTGGGGTAAAGAGTTGCTAAATAAGTTAAATGGAATGTGGGCTTTTGCTATTTACGATAGCGATAAGCAAACAATGACATTGGCAAGAGATAGATTTGGAATAAAACCACTTTACTACTCAATTAATAGTAACTCCATCTATTTCGCAAGTGAGATGAAATTTATTCTAAATTTCAAGGATATAAAATATACAATTAATAAAAAATCAGTCAATAAATATCTTCATAATGCTACAATAAATGATTCAGAACAAACAATATGGAATGAAATACTTGAACTCGAACCAGGATCTTGTCTTACATTTAGTTCTTCAGGCACTCAGTATTCAGAATATTGGTCGATGACAGATAAAGTAGCTTCCGAAAAGATATCAGAAGAAGATGCTTTGGAAGAATTTGAGTATTTATTTGAAGATTCATTAAGACTTAGACTTATAAGTGATGTTGAAGTAGGAAGCCTACTCAGTGGCGGTTTAGATTCTACTACCATTGTTTCTACATTGTTCAATAAGAATATGGTATCAAAAGATGTATTTAATACATACTCAGCAATATTTGATGAAGAAGAATATAGCGAAGAAAAGTACATCAGAGAAACAATTAACAAATACGATATTAATAGTTCATTTACTTATCCTGATGTAAACTTTGTTAAAAACTACATAAACAAAATACAATATCATATTGAAGACCCATTTCGGTCCTTATCCGTTTTTTCACAGTTTAGTATATATGAAAATATTTCAAATAATTATAAAACGAAGGTTCTCTTAAATGGACAAGGTAGTGATGAATTGTTCTCTGGGTACTCATATCATTACTATCCATTTTTTATTGAACTATTAAAGCAGCTTAAACTTAACAGTTTAGTAAAAGAAGTTAAACTTTGGAAACAATACCGCAAAGCAAGTATTACACAAGTCTCCCGACAAATAATTTACTACTTGATAAAATATCCATTTAGTTTAAATTTGCTTCGTGATTTGTCAATAAACGAAGTCTCCAAGACACCACTTCGAGAATACTTAAAATATGATGATCGCACATCAATGGCTTTTGGCCTTGAATCAAGGGTTCCGTTTCTAGACCATAGGTTAGTTGAGCTTTCTATAAAGTTAAAATCACATAGCAGAATAAAAGATTTTACTAACAAAAAAATAGTGAGAGACTACGCTCAAGACAAGATACCAAAATCCATTTTAGAAAGAAAAGATAAACAAGGGTTTGTTTCTCCCCAAGAACTTTGGCAACGTAAAGAAATGAAATCAGACATGGATAAAGTATTTTCAGAAATTAGTAAAAACGATTTATTGGGCTATATTCCAGGCAAGACGTTTTTTGACACCTATTCTGAATACCAAAACCATAAACATAATAATCGGGCTTTAGTATGGAGAATATACAATTTAAATCTATGGTACAAACAATGGTGCCAATAAACTAAAGCGATTATGAGAACTATTTATTACATTACTAGATCCTATCCAGCACTACGAGAGCATGCCGGGGGTTCATCATTACTGCGAAAAGCCGCAGTAGAACAACTGCGAAAACATGGATTCAAGGTGATTGTAATTGCACCTAACTACGGCTCTACTAATATAACTAAATATGATAACGACGGTGTAGTACTCATCCCATACAACAAAAATGAAAAAGTAAGCAGAATAAAGCAAAGAATTGGACTCTTAGAAGATTACCTTGATGAATGGGTCTCTAACGTCCTACAATACTTTTCCAATACAATTCGGCCCAATGATATTATTTTCAGCACGACAGGAGGTGAACTTGCCACAATCAAAATAGGCTCAATCTTAAAGCGCAACTATGGGTGCCACAGCATTATTAACTTTAGAGATCCTATTAACTACGCCACATATAATGGCCTTAGAAGAGACAACCTTTGGCACTTAAACAGAGATAAACTAGAGAAAAAATATTTAAGCAATGCATCATTAATACTGACTTCGTGTAAAACATTTAAAGAAGTACTATCCTATAAGTATCCCGACCTATCACGTTTGATATTTAATAATTATTTTGGATACGCTGGAGAAACAAAATCCAAAGTACTCCATTCCAACCTTTCTTCCAAATTGAGAATTGTTTATGGTGGAAATTTTAGCTCGACTCAAGCTCCAGAAAACATATGCCGCGCCATTAGTACTCATCCACAAAAAAACAAGATTGATTTAACATTAATTGGAAATTACAAGAATTATAAGCCTATCAATAAATACATTGATCAGTTCACATTTATTGACAAGTTGTCAAGGCAAGAATACTCCAATTTTATTATAGAAAATGCCGATGTAGGCTTCGTACCACTAAATAGTGCGTATTACCAGTTTTGTTTTCCTTCCAAAATATTTGAATACCTTAACCATGGATTAACCATTCTAGGCGCACTTCCCAAAGGGGATGCACTTGATTTTATTAATCATAATAAATACGGTATAGCAGTAAATTTCCAAAACCATGTACACCTTTCTGATGCTATAACATCTCTTTTAAATAAGTCTACATTGTCTGCATTTCAAACAAAAATAATCAATGAAAATCGTCAATGGTCTATGAATGAACTTATCGTACCAGTCATAGAAAAAATTAAAGCACTTGAAAATATCAATTCAATATCCTGAATTTTAAGGATCCATTGTCATATCTAATGAATACCAACTAGTACCATTGTAAATATGGATCTTACCATCTGTACCAAAATAAATATCTCCTTTCTCAGCATTGGTCGGTGCACTAGTACGTGGCTCAAGGCGCATAACATCTACTATATGAACTTTGCGGTCTGGATAAACTGTACCCATTCCTATATTTCCAGATTCATCAATTATCAATGAACGAATTAGATTGGTGTCAGATGTATCATCAGCAATAAAAAAATTCAATCTATTTTGATAATTGGCAATGGAAAACCATTTAGATCCAGAATCCCGATAAAAATACTCTCTATATTGATTGATGATAGCACCATCTATATTGAGGGTTAATTGAGTAGGAATAAAGAAATCTCCATCTGAACCCACCCCAATGTTTCCAGATTGGAACACCTTGAAAGATCCCGTATTATGGGCTATATGCAATAACTCACTTGGGTCACTTGTACCAATCCCAACATTGCCATTATTATAAAAAATATCGTTGCCCGATGTACTCCACAATGAGGAAGAAGAACCGGTATTTACTGGAATCCCATTTCTAAACAAAGTTCCACTAAAATTAATATCTCCACCAATATCTAATCTATAATTCGGATTAATTGTGCCAATACCTAAATTTCCATCAGAAGTTAATACCACGGCTCTATTTACGTTGAGGTCTGCCTCATCATCCGCGATGAAAAAATTAAGCTTGTTTTGATAATTCCCAATGGAAAACCACTTAGAGATAGGATCTCTATAAAAATATTCTCTGTATTGGTTGATGATAGCACCATCCATATTGAACGTTGTTTGCGTTGGGATCTCAGGGACATCCAAATTTTTGTTGTTCCCTTTAGTTTCATTCTGTCCATTAATGATTCCTGAACAAACCAATAAAAACATCAAGATCACATACTTATACATAACTATATACTTTATTCCAACAATTGAAATTGTTATAAATCAACCCAAACAAACATAGTACATTTCTTATAAAAAAGCAAATTTACTATACTCTCACATAATCCAACCCTATTAACTTCTCCCTCCTCTTTTGATCTATAGGCGGGCAATGTGCTCCTTATCCTCACTTGAGGCAGGTCGATCCTTCGAATTTTGGCTTTCGAACAGTATAAATTCTATACGAGTTAACCCCAGTACCAATATATGATTGTAGGCTATCTTTAGACCATGAAACATCGCATCACTTCCCTATTAACCTAATGTCTTTCTTTACCTATTTTTGTCTCCGGACAGATACAATTGCTCAACGATGAATTTGACGACAGTCGATCTCTCGTCAATTGGAAAAATATCAATATTGTAGAGCAATGGGGCTTCCAACAACTCGAGTCCTATACGATCCATTCTGCCATACCCGGCAAGTTGGAGATGATACCCCGAACGGCTTCTTGGTTTGGGGGATGGAGAGGGCCCCTGCTTTACAAAGAGGTGGTGGGTGATTTTGTATTCACAACAAAGGTCAATATACTTGGAAGAGACAACACTATACCCATTGATGATTATAATCTAGCTGGTGTCATGCTGCGCCACGTCCGTACATACCCAAATGGAGCGCTTGATCCTATGACAGGGTGGCAACCAAGTGATAACAATTATCTCTTTCTATCAATCGGTGCTGCCAAAAACAATAGCAGTTTGTGTTCCCCCGATTCTGGGTCTTGCACGGCACCGCATTTTGAAGTAAAATCCACCATCAATGGAAACTCTGTACTGGCTATCCAAGATATTGACACGACGAGTACCATGATCCGTATTGCTCGTATAGATAGTGTATTTCTGGTACTTTATAGACTCGAATCCGATCTAACATGGGTGGTACATCGCCGATACAATCGTCCGGATTTTCCGGATTCGATACAAGTGGGATTTGTCACATCCAAGCGATCTGAGTTGTAGGGGCGTCGGCTAGGCGTGTTGTTGCTATATGGAGGCGTCCATGTATTGCCCTGCATTGATACTGGATCGGGATAGATCTCCCTAAATGCATCTACCATACCCGACTTACTTAGGGTTTTGGAGCCTCTCCACTCAATGTCAAATCGCAAGGGTGTATCCGAGTGGTTATTAACCCATCTATCTGCTCCATATAATGCATATTCAACAGTCCAGTCTAAATGCGAGGGTTCATTAAAATCTCCCAATAAAATAATAGGCCGACCACTGGATAAATGAGATCGTAATCGCTGACAGGTATGATCATACACTTCCTGAATACTTATACGATCCAATAACATCTCCTCAAGTTGGTCAAGATCATCGGGTAGTGCTTGTCTTGATATAAGATCACTGATCACCATAGGGCCATATCCGTGGACAGGTCGCCAATGAGCAACAAGAACATACACCCACATATTACGATTGACATTTATCCTATAAGCTTGCATATTGAGAACAGTCTCTTCTGAAGTGTAGGGATCTAACTCGATAGGATACTTAGCATACAGTTTTCCATTCTTTCTCCACCTAGGATTGTTGCCTTGTAGTAGTTCCAATATAGGATCGGGAACAGCAGTATTGGGTTCGAGAATGCCGACAATATCCGCATCACTTTCTATGATAACCTTGGCTATGTCTTGATATCGTTCCTTTCTATAAAGCGGTGATGACGCTCCTATCTCATCTACTGGTACTCCTCCCCGTAATATGTTGAAGGTCATCACTTTTACTGCAACGGTATGTACGCTACCAATAGTCTCGTAGATACTTATACATGCAATCAATAGGATAAGTATGACAGCAGTACTTATATATTTCATCTTTTACATCATCTAATCAGTCATCTGCAACTTGCTTAATTGCCTACAAATCTAACCAAGCAGACTAGGTAACGATCGTGTGTTAAACAAATTGCACCTTTTATATCTTACAAAAGAGTACAAACAAGACTACTAATCCGATAGTTCTTAGACACATATGAGGAGATTGATTGCCAATGTATGGCCGATCATCTGAGTTGGCGCATACCTTCTTGGACACTTATGATGGGTCGATAACCCAATTCTTTTTGAGCCTTATCTATACGAAGGGTACAACTCACCGACATCATGTCCGCAGCGAATCGCGTAAGTGGCGGTTCTTTTTTTATACTAAGTGCTCGCCATATTTTCTCAATCACAAAGGCCGCCGGTCGCAAAACAAATGAAGGGATAGACTTGTCAGTCGGTACGATATCCCGGCTCGCCAGCAAGCCTGATAGAAATTGTTTTAAGGTCAACACCTCATCATCTGTTATAAAATATGCTGATCCGCCGATACCCTTGTCCAGAGCCAACTCCACACCATGCACTAGATTATCGATATGCGTGATAGATGTCAATGCACTTCCATGGTTCACCCATACAAAAGCTCCTTTATCTATCATTTTTACAACTTCCGGCAATATCGTCTGATCTCCGGGGCCCCATACCATACGCGGGCGGATTGCAATGGTCTCAAATACCCCGGGTTCATCGGCCTTAAGAACACTCCTTTCGGCGGCAGCCTTGGTCATCGAATACGGATAGGGAGAATCATCTGCATAAGGATATGTCTCATCAATATCATCCATCGGTTGACCGTAAAAGAGGCAAGCCTCGGTACTGATGTGTATAAATCGCTTCACACCGGCCGCTCGCGCTATTTCTAACAACTGCCGGGTGCCTTCGACATTCAAATCCCAGTATTGTTTTTTGCTTCCCCATGCTTCGACGTATGCCGCAGAGTGTATCACCACTTCTGCTTCCATAAGATCTGCGATACTAACTTTGTTGAGCTCTGTCATCACGGGTGTCAGACCAATATCTCTCACCTTTTGGGCAGATCGTTCTGACCGAGCCATGGCATATATCCGATGTTCTGCTGCGAGCTTCTTACCTATTGCTCCTCCTACAAATCCCGATGCTCCGGTTATAAATATTTTCATTTGGTTACAGTGCGCTTCATGGTTAATAATAATATTGTAAGAACAATCAATGCTATAGAAATCCATTTTATACTGGACATGACACTCGTCATACCCGCAACTACATCCAACTGTTGGGGATACCTGTTGAGCATGGTAACAATCCCCGTATTCTCCAATATATCAGCCCAAAATGCAATAAACGGAATCCACAACAACGCGATCCACGATGTGCTTTCTATCTTACGCTTTCGCAAAAGCAAGCTGATCAACATTACAAAGAGTGCGGTATATACAATGGGGTAAACGAGGTCTATTGTGAACACTGTACTTGCATACAATGCTCTACCCTGATCTCCATAATCCGCTATCATTTTATATACCTCATCTGCTGTATATGAAAATTGTAAGTCGATAGGATCGGCTCCATTGGGCGCATATACCTTCATCTTGCGCCCGGCATAGGGAAAGGCAATAAAATTGATCACCAAAACCAATGTCAATGCGATCCACACATACTTCCATCGACTCAGTGCAACAATACGATATAGCAATTTTTTCATCTCTGTATCGGTGAATATAGCAAAATCTTGCTACTCAACTGTGATACACTTGTGTGAGGTGTGTATAGCATATTGCACTTTGTTAGCTGGCAATGCGTGATCGTGTAGGGGTTGATTCGTTCGGCTCATCAAGGGAGACTCTTTATGAGGAATTCTTAGACATATGGGGACAGAGGGGTACCGGAGCAATATCCTCGTTTTATACAATTTTGTGATACACACTTTTGCCCGGATATTTATATCCTGGGAGTCATGCCTTTTCATATTGGGCTTTAGCCCTTAACAAGTCTATGCATATTAATGGCTCAAGCCAATACAGTGGATCTGTTTTTATCCCCAGTCTAAAGACCGGAGCAATATGCTATTTTATGCAATTTGTTATACACACTGTGTGAGGTGTGAGATAACTCCTCTTGTCTATTATCCCGTTGTGCTCATCTTCACTATAAAAAGAACAGCACTACAATCGACTCCTACTCAGTGGATCTAGGCCTCACAAATATTCTCGAAATCTTATCCCTGTTCTATGCTTACGCAAATAGATAAAATACATCGTTCTCCGCTTACTTGTCTATCCAAAATTCTTATTTTAGTGCAAATCAAGAAACAAGCCTTATGAAACGTCCGATTATACTACACCTTGCCTTACTCATCCTCCTGTGTATGACCCTATTGCCCGGTTGCAAACAACAAGATCACAATACGGTACAAGTATCAGAAGAGAAACCAACAGATAAACGACTTCAAAAATATACTTCCTTCACACTCAATACTGACCTAAACAAACTCAGCCCCAATCAACTCAAAATGATCCCTATCTTGATTGAAGCTGCCAAAATAATGGATGATTTGTTTTGGTTTGATGCATATGGAGACAAGGACGCTCTTCTCAAAAGCATTGATGACGAAGATCTCAGAAGTTTTGCCCGAATCAATTATGGCCCATGGGATCGATTGGACGGCAATCGGCCATTTGTCGATGGGATTGGAGATAAGCCCTTGGGCGCCAATTTTTATCCCTCGGATATGACTAAGGAGGAATTTGAAGAAAGTCCTCTCCCGGATAAAACCAGTCTATACACGTACATCCGCCGTGATACAGATGGCGCCTTGCAATCGATACCATATCACACCATGCATAAGGACAAAATAAGTCGAGCCTCACAACTGCTCAAAAAAGCAGCTCAACTCGCAGACGATGAAGGACTCCGCAGGTACTTGCTGCTTAGATCCGAGGCATTGACGACAGACGATTACCGCAAAAGTGATATGGCCTGGTTGGACATGAAAACCAATCAAATTGATATCGTCATCGGTCCCATTGAGAACTATGAAGATCAATTATATGGTTATAAAACCGCCCATGAAGCCTATGTACTTGTCAAGGATATGGAGTGGAGTAAGCGACTCGCCAAGTATGCCTCATTTTTGCTGGAATTGCAAAACGGACTGCCCGTAGCAGATGCGTACAAACAAGAAAAACCCGGTACAGATACAGAACTCAACGCATATGACGTGATATATTATGCAGGAGATTGCAACTCCGGTAGCAAGACCATCGCCATCAATCTGCCCAATGATGAAGAAGTCCAACTGGCCAAGGGCACCCGTCGATTGCAATTGAAAAATGCCATGCGTGCCAAATTTGATAAAATCCTCATACCCATAGCAGATATGCTATTGGATGACAGTCAACGCAAGCATATTACATTTGATGCTTTTTTTGCCAATACGATGTTTCATGAAGTCGCCCATGGCTTGGGTATTAAAAATACCATCAATGGCCGAGGTACAGTACGTACGGCACTTAAAGAACATGCCTCGGCACTGGAAGAAGGCAAAGCAGATATGCTGGGATTGTATATGATCCGCCAACTTTATAAAAAAGGAGAAATCTCCGGAGACCTCCAAGACAATTATGTAACGTTTCTGGCATCGATATTTCGGTCTGTACGATTTGGAGCTTCCTCGGCGCATGGCAAGGCCAATATGATTCGATTCAATTTTTTGAATGAAAGAGGTGCTTTTGAACGCGATGCTGAAAGTGGAAAATACAAAGTCAATTTTGATAAATTTGAGCTTGCCATGGACGAATTGTCAGAACTTATTCTGACATTGCAAGGAGATGGCAATTATAAAAGTGTCGCTGCGCTTGTAAAAGAGCAAGCCCTCATCGGAACAACTTTAAAGGAGGACTTAGACCGTCTTTCATCAGCCGGAATTCCGGTTGATATTGTATTTGAACAGGGCATAAAAGTATTGGGTCTAAACAATAAAAAAATGTAATTTGCTTATAACCGATATCTCATAAGCACGTATTATTTTATGGCAAATCTACATATCCACTTGAAGAGATATGCAAAATCCTAACTTCTATGAATACACAGTTAAATGGGAAGACTGCCATCGTCTGTGGCAGCTCACAAGGAATCGGAAGAGCTGCCGCCATTGCATTGTCCCGTGCCGGAGCTCGCGTCATCTTGGTGGCTCGAAATGAAGATAGATTAAAAAACGTCCTGTCGATCTTGCATCCATCAGCCGAACATGAATATGTCGTCGCTGATTTTACCCAGCCTCAAAAATTGAAAGGGATCATCACAGATTTTATAAAGGACACAGTCGTTGAAATCTTAATCAACAATACCGGAGGACCTCCCGGAGGTGCCATCTACCAAGCACGCACCGATGAATTTGTAAATGCCTTTCACCAACATCTGATCTGCAATCACATCATGATGCAAGCTGTCACACCATCTATGATTAGAGTGGGATACGGTAGAATCATCAATATCATCTCCACTTCCGTAAAACAACCCATTGACAATCTCGGTGTAAGCAATACCATCAGAGCAGCCGTCGCCAATTGGAGCAAAACATTGGCCAACGAGTTGGGACAGTTTAATATCACCGTCAACAATGTACTGCCGGGATTGACAGATACGGCCAGATTAAATAGCTTGATCGAAAATTTTGCCGAAAGGCTCGGACAAACTCCACAATCCCTCAAAACTCAAATGACCAATGTCATCCCGATGAAACGAATCGCCCAACCCGAAGAAATTGCAACTGTAATCGCTTTCTTGGCATCTCCCGCAGCGAATTATGTCAATGGTGTCAATATTCCGGTGGATGGAGGTAGCACCAAATGCCTTTAAATACGAGCACAAAATTTTATCATAATACTACAATCCCATGATTGATCCCATACAGTACGACGATTGTCTGTCCATCAGAGGGAGATATCTATACATCGAAGATTGCAATACGATAGATCTGGTCAAGGAGTTTGGGTCTCCACTATTTGTCATTTCTGAAGCGCAATTGCGCAACAATATCAGACGCTTTCAACAGAGTTTTAAGCAAGGCTGGGATGCCGACGTCATGATTATGCCTGCGGCCAAAGCCAATTGGGTTTCGGCGATACAACGTATCATAGCCGATGAGGGTTGTGGCTGCGACATCTACTCCCCCGGGGAGTTTGACGTGGCCATGCGATCAGGATTTCAAGCTCAACACATCTCGGTCAACGGTGTCCCCAAAGACCCCAACCTCATCCGCATGGCCATCGCAAAAGGGGCGCGTATAACCATAGATAGTCTCGAAGAAATGCCCATGATCCAACAATCCGCCGCCGAGTTGAATAAAACGGCCGTAGTACGATTGCGCATCAAACCCACCCTCTCGGGATTCAACAAACACAGCGATTTTTCTCCGGGCGGATTGATTGCCACGGATCTTGCCGCTCTGGCTTACAA
This sequence comes from Bacteroidota bacterium, assembly GCA_024276375.1. Classification (GTDB taxonomy): domain Bacteria; phylum Bacteroidota; class Bacteroidia; order Chitinophagales; family Saprospiraceae; genus JAJRXG01. Next base: position 43,515 of record JAJRXG010000290.1, read on the forward strand.
AGGAGGTTTGCCCATACAGGATGTAATCCGCCTCGGAAGGGAAATTCTGAAAATGAACAACGTCCGACTGATCGGATTTCACCAGCATCATGGACGACATCACCGCTCCCTAGCGTACTGGAAAGAACAGATGAAAACCTTTGCTCAAGACCTCGGACGCGTCCGTACGGCATTGGATGGATTTCAACCCCGGGAGATTGACATCGGAGGAGGATTTGCAAGTCGCAGAGATCCTTTCAATGCAGAGACCCATTATGCCGAACCCTTTGAAATGCTGGCATTGCACCTCCTCTCCAAAAGTCTGAAAATATTGGGATCTAAAGTCAGATACAAAGTGCTCAATTATATCATTGACAAATCCATGATTTACCATCCCAATCAAGTGATGGCGCCCACTATCGAAGACTATGCACAGATCTGTACCACTACACTCAAAAAACAATTGCCTAAAAATGGCATCGACCTCAAGGGACTGTCCCTACAATTGGAACCCGGACGAAGTCTTCACGGAGACACCGGCATCCACCTCACTACACTCAAAAGTATAAAAAGTACAACAGCTCCATTAAAATGGAAACACTTGATATTTGATACGACAGAATTTTGGTTTACCGGAGGCCGTCTCGAACATCATCTCCACGAATATATTTTTGCCAACAAAGCCAATGTTCCAAGACAAGAAAAAGCGGATATCGTGGGACGTAGTTGTTATGGTGATCGATTGATTCCAACTATCCAAGTCCCCCGAGACGCTCAACCCGGTGATATTCTGGCACTCCTCGATGTAGGAGCGTATCAGGAGCCTTCAATGAGCAACTTCAATGCCATGCCCAGGCCGGGAACCGTACTCGTCACCGACAATCGTGCATCCGTCATCCGAAAAGCAGAAACCATCGAAGATGTTTTTAGAAGAGACGTCATACCCCAACATCTCCGCTGAGACTTGGAATCCAATAATATACCAACAACTACCTCCTCATAACTGACTGGGACGATCAGTAAGCATCCGACAACCTCATGACTCCTTTTATCCAACGCACAAGTTCTACTTTTCGATAATCGGTACACCCATAAGCGTAAATAGAAGAAATAGTATGAAGAACAATATAGACCACCCAAAGATCCTCAAAACAGGTATCGCATTGCCTGCATCAACCTTCCAGTCATAACTCATCAAGCGCATCACAGCCCTGATAAGTACGACTATAAAAGTCAAACTCAATATCAATATACCGAGTGGTATCAATGTCTGATTCATATCAAAAGCTAAGATAATAATAAGGACGAAACAAATAATATCTTAAAAATAAGTTGCATAACGTATTTATACGTTATATATTTGTATTATCAAATCATCTAACACTATGCGCCAGACGAAACTCACCAAGGCAGAAGAGGAAATCATGCAGATGCTATGGGATCAAGAGGAGCCCTCGACGGTCGCTCAATTGATCGGGCAAATGAAGGGTACACGCCCCCCTCACAGTACGATCAGCAGCATCATACGTATATTGGAGAAAAAGGGATTTGTGGATCACAAGGCATATGGTCGTACACATGTTTACTTTCCCATTGTTGAGAAGAAGGATTACTTAAAATTTTCGATCACCAATCTTATATCAGGATACTTCAAAGGCAGTATGAACGAATTGGTTTCTTTCTTGGTACAGGAGAACAATTTAAGTATAAAAGAACTATCGGAGTTGATTAAAAAATTGGAAGAAGACAGTGCTAACTCATAGTATTGTCATTAAATTATAAAATAAAACAGCGATTATGCTTACCTACTTATTAGAAGTCACCATGTGTTGGGCATTGTTTTATCTGATCTTCGTTGCCATATTGCGCAAGGTGACTTTTTTTAGGGTCAACCGATGGTATCTTCTGAGTGGTCTAACACTAGGAATACTGATCCCCTTGCTCAGGTTTCTGGAAATAGATTTTTATCAAGAAGACATCGCGCAGATGGCTCCAATCGTCTATGTCATAAAGGACGCTCCGGCACAAATTGCAACAAGTGTAGTTGAACAAACGATGGATTGGGGCGCCATTATTTATAAAGTGCTCTTGTCACTATATCTCTTGGGAGTAGGGGTCTTCTCGTTTCGATTTCTCAAAGGTCTCCTAGCGATCTATCGCTTATATTCCTTCGGCAGCAAAGAGCATCATTCCTATTATACACTTGTCCATACAAATAAAGAGCACTTACCTTTTTCATTCTTCGACAAGGTCTTTCTCAGTACTAAGACACCCATGAAGGAAGGTATTGATGATATATTACAACATGAACTGGCACATGTAGAGAGTAAGCACAGTATTGACGTACTCTTTTTGGAAGTGGTAAACATCGTTTTCTGGTTTCACCCGTTGATCTATCTCTACAAGACAGCGATAAGACAAACACACGAATATATCGCCGATCAAGTCGTACTCAAAAACACCCATCGACAGACCTACGGCACACTATTACTCAAGCAATCCATGTCCGGATTACAGATTGCTTTGGCGCATCAATTTTTTCATTCACACATAAAAAAAAGAATCAACATGATGTATCAGAAAAAATCCGGACAGTCGGCTTGGCTGAAGTACACTTTGGCCTTGCCGGTTTTATTGTTATTGTTTATTGTATTCTCAAGTCATCGAGATCAACCCTATACAACGCTACAATTTGGTGAGGACATCCAGTACTTTCAGAATACACTTAAAGGAAGTATCGGTCCCATAAGTTTTTACAACGTTGATGATGCGAGCTTTGAGACTACCGAAGGTTTTCCTATCTCCCATGGATTCAAAAACCTCTTGACCAATTACAATATTGACAAACATCTGCTACTCGTGATTGATGGCGAAGAAATATTGTTACAATCTGATATCTACTTAGTTCCCCACAAACCCTTCCATGTCGAAAACATGACGTGGTTCTCTCCCGAAGCAGCTATTAAAAAATATGGACAAAATGGTCAGTATGGGGCATTAGAATTTGAGGGTATAGTTCAAGGGCAATATGTATCACTGGAGACACCTGTTAGAAAGACATTTGAACAAAGCTATGGCGGAAAAGATAAGAACTTAGTAGAGAAAATCATAATGGCTCGCATCAACAAAGCTATGAATGACCCAAATCCTACCACCCGATACGTATTGCCGGAGGATGTAGTACCCGGAAAAGATGGTATCCCTTCATACTACAACAAAAACATTGAACTAAAAGGACCAGTCCCATTCTTCGATGGTGCTAAGAGTCGTAGAGAAAGTGATGAAAAATTGCGATTCTTAATAGATAAATATATAAGAATCTCAAAAGTAGAAACAAGTAACGAACAAAGCAACAAAGTGTATCTTACATACATCATTGAGACCGATGGTACGGTCTCCAACATAAGAGAGTCGAACAATCTATTTTTCTCTTCTCGTAAAAACCTTATCCCGCATGCCATCCGTGTAGCCAAGAAAGTCTTTTACAATAGACGATTTACACCTGCCATGTTTGAAGGAAAACCCATCAAAGTAGAGCAGCGACTCATGGTTGATTTTAGTGTGCCTTCAGATAAGAATTATAGTAAAGGTTCACTGATAGGTATATTCAACCATAAGGAGAACAATAATGTGGTATTGAATAAAGATAACAATCCAAATTCTTTCAAGGATAGGAAGAATAATAAATCGTCAAGAGACAAGTTAAGCATTGAAGATTGGATTGATCAACCAAATTTAGAAGTCGGTTACCTCTTACCTAAGGATGATGTCAAGTCTAAAGATGGCACTCACGAATACCAAAACAGCCATACTATTCTCTATGGGCCTCCCCCATTGTTTGACGGAAGCTCAAAACTTAGTGATTGTTCAAAAAAGATAGAATCCCTTTTAGTGGCATATTATAAAAACCACAACATTGAATTAACACCCCATAAAAAAATGTCGTGTCGGTTCAATATATAATAGAAACGGATGGTAACACCACTAATATAAAGATAGATCCCAATTATTCGTCTACCAAAGAGTTGGAATCAGAAGCTCTTCTACTAACTCATGCTCTATTTAAAAACAGAA
>JAJRXG010000291.1 GCA_024276375.1 Bacteroidota bacterium
AACCTTCCTGTTCCATAAAGCTGTCCATTTCGCCTGATAGCATTTGATTGACCATCCGCTGCAATATTTCACTAAACGGACTATCTTCTCCTAATACGGGACGCTTGTTGTATAAGTGATCTTTTAATCGCTCATACATCTCTGGTTCCACTAACACTTGTTCTTTTCTTTTGTCTTTATTCATAGTTTTGCTAAGTTAACCAGACACAGTTATTTGAACAGTCTCAACAGTTTTATATCCGCCGGAAAAGTGGTACATGCAACTTCATCCAACAATCCCGCCTCTGCCAACACAAACGCTCCATCACAATGACTCGTCACATATCTGGCGCCAGCTCCTACCCTCCCAACCCAATCAATCATCTCTTGATTGTCCAAATCAGTATCCAAATGGTGTTCGGCACTTGGAGTCACCAAGATGTCAATATCCGGTATATCATCTCGCTTATAGTCATAATCAGGCAGAATATATATCCCTTCAAACGTCTTGATCGCCGTCTTGCGATCTGCTACCAAAAATGTATTCATGCTCTTGATACCCTTTCGGAAAATCGTATGTTGGAATATATCAAATGGAGCCGTCAACTCCGTATTGTACGTGCCATCCATAATCAAAAAAGCAACATTATAACGACCCGTCGCCGGTTGATATACAGGTCTCGTCCGTTGTACAGTACAACTCAATACGATGGACACAACTACAAGTAAAATCCTCATAACAACAGATATTTGTTATCCTCTCTCGTCAATGTGGCGTTCACGATCCTCTTTCACACCACTTATTAATAATAGACTAAAAAACAAAAAGAAGGCAATCACAAAAGATCGCTCCAAGCTATTCTCAACCAGAAAGGACAATCCAAAATTTAACGTTAAGATACCCAACATGAATTTAAACTTACCGCGATATACGAGCCATGGGCCGATAAATCCTGCTAAAAACAATATTATCCCTATAAGTCCCGACCGTGCCAAGGTCGTTATCCATTGACTGTGCGGCAATTTATCAAGATCCTCTCGTCCCAAATCTTCCATATATCGTCGCTTACTTTCTCTATACAAGTCTCCCCACCCCACACCCAAAATCACGTTGTCTCTCCACAACTCAAGACCAATCCTATTCGTCATCCATCGCTCACTATCTGAATAATGTGTCCCGGAATCCGACCGATAACGTTGCATATCATAACGCATATAAGCGATCTTATGACGAAAGGAAGGAAGCATTATATAGGCCAATACCGGCATTAATAGCAATGCACTTATCACAAGAAGCTTCATCCCTCGGTCTTTGACACCAAACAGAACCACAATCGGAATTGATACATATGTGATCACCAATCCTGTCCTTACCGCAAGCATATGCATATAAACCAACAACAACACAACAGCAATTAACAATAGATTACGCCGCAACAATCCTATGACTTTTTGGGTCACTAGTAGATAAATACCAACTACCACTCCATAGGCATTGATCATGCTATACTTGACATGTTCGACAGGTGTTGGAACGGCTTGACCTTGCCCTATTCCTTTTAATATATCGGTATAATTCATCAGCATCCCTACAAGAGTAGGTATAGCCGTCAGCAACAAAACCACAATCAACCGAACGTGCAATTGAATGACATATTGAGTTTGGATTCGTGGCAACAGATAGAAGCCCAAAGGCAGCAACAAAAAAGGAAGCCTTAGGATGAGACCTTGCAGCCATTCATCCGTATAACTCGTGTTAATACCCGAAATCAATACTTGCAGAAATAGAAACAAAAACAACGAATATGCAGGAGTACGGAGAAAATCACTAAATCGCCCTACACTAAATCGCCGGAGAGAAATCACAAATATCGCCGCGATACAGACCGTAGTGATCGCCCTTGAATAGATCATTGAAGGAATCATGATCATCCCTATCAACAACAATATCTCAGTCTCGCGATACTTCACTTGCCAAAGATGATCATCTCCATCGTATTGGGATGCAAAAAATCTTCCTTTTTGGACACCCTGTCGTCTTCAGGCTATAACAAAACCTCTTATAAGTTAGTAAACACTCAAGATGTTTGCTCAACACAATGTGTTATTGCCATTCAAGGACTTTATCACTTGGCTTTAATCTTCTCAAATAAGTTCTCCCCTTCCTCGACAAACAAAAGAGCACCCATGCTCGTTTCAAATATCATAGTGTAACCCAATTCCTCTCCTACTTGCACAATTGCTTTCTGTACCCGGTCAAGAATAGGCTGATACAACTCCTGCTTCTTGGTAGCCAACAAATTTTGGACCTCAACTTCGTATTCTTTGATTTTCTGATTGTCGGCAGTAAGTTTAGCTTCTTCCTGCTGCATCTGAAGTTGAGACAATTCTCCTGAATTTACTTTCGCCATATAATCATTATACGCCTTCTCAAACGTTTTTACCAATTCTTCTCCTTTGGTAAATAACTGTTTTTGATAGCTTTCAAGTTGCTTGTCTGCAGTCTTAACTTCAGGAAGACTTCTGATTAATTCTGCAGAATTTACATATCCGAATTTCTGAGCCTGAAGGCTAAATACAACTGCGAGAGTCAATAGTAATGAAATAATTGTTTTTGTCATTTTTTTGTCTTAAACGGATGTCAACAGTAACATCGTGGTTTCCAATAATTTAGTTCAGATACATCCTGCTCTAGGATCTCTTTCCTCCTTGAGACGCAAAAGTACTTGAAGGTTCATCTTAAACAAGATCATTTAACGATAATTTAAGCATTAAGGACACAAATCCCTAATAAAAGCCAATATTTACTCGCTACCAAACGATCGAAACTCCGTAAACACACAATATTGAAATGTCATTATTGATACTACCAGTTTTCCTTTGGAGAATCTATCCATATTAATCCGGCTCAAATCCAAGTATGATACTAAACTTACCCAATTGTCCAAACCCCGGATTGGTATTTCCTTCGACCACTTTGTCAAGACCAAATCCATAGTCGAAACCAAGAAGGCCAAACATGGGCAGGAATACTCTCACACCTATCCCAACAGTCCGCTTCAACTGAAATGGATTGTAGTCTCTAAATTGATCCCATTGATTGCCCGCCTGAAAGAACAGCGCAGTATATATTGTCGAGCTCGGATTGGTGGACAATGGATATCTTAATTCCATCGTGAACTTGTTGAATATTGCTCCACCTCCACTGGTGCGTCCCCGTGGATCAATGTCCTCGATTTCATATCCTCTCAATGCGACTATATCCGTTCCTTGAATTCCTACATTTTGATTGGACAACCCGTCCCCTCCCAACTGAAATCTCTCAAATGGAACTGTACCAATCCCTTGACTATAGCTACCCAAATATCCCATTTTCGCTTGGGTCATAAACACCACTTTTCCGATCGGATTGAAATACCATTCAGCATCAAATCTCCATTTGTGGTATTCTAACCATTCAAACCTTCTACCCGTTTCGGCTTGTTCGATATTAATCTGAGCCTGTGTTTTGCCTTCAAGATTCTCTTGGTTGAAATATCCTTCTCGTTCTCGAATCCCAAGTTTCAAGAGCTCATTGCTGTGCAAGGCTTCGATTTCTCTCTCCGACAACTTCCAAAAATCATTGCCTCTAAACAAAGAATACGGAGGGGTGAATTGTAGTGATAACGATACTCTCGAACCACTCATCGGAAACATTGGATTGCCAATCGAACTTCTGGAAATCGTCTGATTGATGTTGAAGTTCTTATAGTTGCCGTTGTTCACAAGAAACTGGCTGAAGAAATTATTCAATTCGATATTTTCAATGTTTAATGTCGTAGAAGAAACAAAGAAATCATCAGGAAACTTCAATGCAGTTCCAAGGCCTACAAAAAAGCGCCGAATATTCAATTTGCCCCTTCCAAAAGAAGAATTGTCAAAGGAGGAAGTCGCGGCACCGACCGTAAATGAATTGGGTTTCTTTCCCCCCAACCAAGGCTCTGTAAATGAAAAATTGAATGAGCTGAAAAAGCGACTGTTGGACTGATATCGCAATGATAACCGCTGCCCATCTCCCGTGGGCAACGGACTCCAAGCCGCTTTGTTTCTGATATTTTGAATCGAAAAATTATTAAAGGTGACACCCAGAGTTCCGATTAAACCCTGAAAACCTCCATATCCTGCCGACAACTCCAATTGATCCGAGGGTCGTTCTGTGACTGTATAGATGATATCAACCGTCCCGCGCTCGTAATTTACGGGTGTCTGCATATCCAGATTCTCAGGATCGAAGTATCCCAGATTGGTTATTTCGCGTTGTGATCTCACGATCTGTGATCTACTGAACTTTTCGCCGGGCTTCGTCCGCAACACCCTCCTGACCACATTTTCATGCGTTCGGTCATTCCCTTTTATGATCACTCGGTCGATGGTAGCTTGCGGACCCTCATAGATACGCATTTCTATGTCCAATGTGTCATGTCGTATGGCCACTTGCTGCGGATCAATATTAAAAAACAAGTATCCATTGTCCATATACAATGAGGAGACATCTCTACCATCCAGACTAAATTCGAGCCGCTTTGAAAGTTCCTCCGGGTTGACAATATCACCTTTGTGAATACCTAGTACCGCTGCTAGTTGCTCGTCCGTATAAATTGTGTTTCCTTTCCAAGTGATCGTACCATACTTGTATTGCAAACCTTCATTGATATCTATCTGAATATTCACCAAACCATCCTCGTCCCGCCATATAGAATCCCCCAATATTTTGGCATCGCTATATCCTATTTTGGCATAGTGCTGCAAGATCTTCTTTTTATCCTCTTTGTATTCTTCCGCTACATACTTAGACTTCTTGAGAAATGCGTTTTTCTGCTTTGTTTTCTTTAAGAGCTTTCGCAGTTTCTTCTCAGATAGTGCGCTATTGCCGGTGAAGTGAATATTGTTGATCTTCACTCTCTCTTTTTTGTCAACGCGAAATACCAAAATAACCGAATTGGCTTTTGAAGTATCAACACGTTCTTCGATATCGACTTCGGCATCCAAGTAGCCTTTTTCTATGAAGTGTTTCTTTATTTTTTTGCTGGATTGGACTTTGTCATTGGAAGTAACGATTCCACCGATTCTTGGCTTGCCTCCAAGCTCCTCGATGAGCTTATCGGTCTTGGTCTTGTTCATGTCCTTGAAGACAATTTTCGTCAATATAGGCTGCTCCTTGATTTGAATGGTCAAGTAGATTTGATCGGCTCTAATGCTGTCTAAGACCAAGGATACATCCGAAAACAATCCCAGATTCCATAACTTCTTTATACCTGTAGTCAATTGCTTGCCGGGCAATACTATCGTGTTGCCTGTTCTCAGTCCCGTAATAGATTTAATAGCATTGTCATCTCGGGCTTCTGCACCTACGACATGTATCCCTCCGATCGTATATGTCTGAGGATTGCTAAAGTCCAATTGCGAAAACCCTGGTAGCAGGGTGTTGACTTGTTGGCCATAACCAATCATTGCAATGAACAAAAATATGCCTATACACAGATATCTCCTCATAGATGTTTGAGCTAATAAAGCCGTGAAAAAACGATGCTTATTTAATACTGCTGCCACTTGTAGTAATATTTAACCTGTATTTAAGACTTACTGACCTGTTCTCCTGTCATTCCAAACCTTCGTTCTCGCCCTTGATAAGTGGCAATCGCTTGATAAAGATCCTCCTTGCCAAAATCCGGCCATAGCGTCTCACTGAAAACCAATTCCGCATACGAAATTTGCCACATTAAAAAATTGCTGATCCTGTATTCTCCACTTGTGCGAATCAATAATTCCGGATCCGGAATCTCTTGCGTACTTAAATGGTCAGCAAAAGTCTCCTCTGTAATCTCATCAACCGACAATCGACCTTCCTGTACTGCCTGCGCAATACGTTTTGAAGATTGAGTTATCTCCCATCGTGAACTGTAACTCAGTGCAAGAACAAGAGTCATCCGACTATTGGAGCGGGTGCGATCAATCGCTTCTAACAATGCCCGGCGTGTATCCTTGGGTAAAGAATCCAAATCTCCGATCGCCTTCAATCTGATATTATTTTTCAACAATGTCTTTAATTCAGATCCAACAGTATTGACAAAGAGTCGCATAAGCGTATTGACTTCTACCTCCGGACGTTTCCAGTTCTCTTTAGAAAACGCATACAGTGTGAGGTACTTCACTCCTATCTCAGCACAAGCCTCTGTTACAGCGCGAACAGCCTTGACCCCATTCTTATGGCCCCACACGCGAGGCTTGCTATGACGCTTCGCCCATCGACCATTGCCATCCATAATGATCGCAATATGTTGTGGTAGATTGTCCTTGTCTATATGTTGAGTCGGTGTACTCATCTTACTGTAGCTTCCGCAAAAAAGTCTGCAAAATTAGTCATTATTACATTCTCTTGTATAATAACCTTAAATGTGCCCTATTCAACTTGCTTCTATTGTCCGACAAAGTCCTAAATATCAAGATCTTGAGCTTTTTACAAATCCTCAATACTTGTCATTCTAACCACAGCATGAAGGCATATTTCAATACAAAGATCTCGACATTGTCCCACTCCCCTGAATCGGGACAAAATCCAACGCATTGATATCACTCATATCAATACCCTCCTATGTATCACAATGTAAAAGCTGATAGCGCTACAAACGCATCTACTCGCCGCGCCAACTCCTCTTGAGTCACAGACTTGATACGTATATTGCCAAAATCCTCTACAGCAAAAGACGCCATAGCAGAACCATAAATTACGGCTCTCTTCATATTCTCAAAGGTAAGATCCTGGGTCTTAGCGATATGCCCCAAGAATCCTCCCGCAAAGCAATCTCCTGCTCCTGTCGGATCAACTACCTTTTCCAACGGCAAGGCCGGAGCAAAAAACACATTGTTGCGATCAAAAAGAAGGGCTCCATGCTCTCCTTTCTTGATGATTAAAAAATCTGGACCCATATCCAAAATTTTGGCTGCAGCTTTTACCAATGAAAACTCACCACTCAGCATGCGAGCCTCTTCATCATTAATGGTCAGAACATCACATAAGTTAATCGCCTTGAGCAATGAATCTAAGGCTATATCAATCCAAAAATTCATCGTATCTAAAACAATCAACTGTGGTTTTACCTCCAATTGCTCAATGACGCTTATCTGAATATCCGGCGTTAAGTTGCCCAACAATATATACTGACTATGCTTGAAACTGTCAGGCAACACCGGGTCAAAATCAGCCAAAACATTGAGATCCGTTACTAATGTATCTCGACCATTCATATCGTCATGATACTTGCCGGCCCAGAAAAAGGACTTCCCTCCTTTGACTACTTTCAATCCTTTTAAATCAACCCCACGTGATCGAAGCTCCTCCAACTCATCTTGAGGAAAATCATCACCTATAATAGATACCAACCGGATATCCTCTGTAAAATAACTCGCCGCATAACTCGCATACTGAGCCGCGCCTCCAACTACTCGATCCACCTTGCCATATGCAGATTCTATTGTGTCAAAAGCTACTGTACCTACTACTAATAAACCCATTGGACGTATCTTGATTTTTTCAACTGCCAAAGATAAACAACCTTACGATCATCCCTTCACTCGATAAAGAAAACTATCTGATCAACAATTCTATCTATAAAATCAGTCGATTATGTCACTTTTTTACCACTCTTGGTTGTCATTGTGGACTTATTGACCGTTATTTGTTATTCGATCTAAAATTTGAGGCTATGGGTTTTTCAATGTTTTTAGCATTCTTTGGTGGATACGAGTTGATACTCGTAGGCTTTCTTGTTCTCTTACTTTTCGGAGGAAAAAAATTGCCTGAATTAATGAAAGGTTTGGGTAACGGAATCCGAGAGTTTAATAATGCCAAGGCCAACATAGAAGGAGAGCTAAAAGAAAGCATGAAAGAAATCAAGGACAAATAATTTTATTTGTTTTTTTTACATTGTTTTTTGGGCAAACAATTCTTGACAAAGCACTATCTTTAGGCTATGTCTAAACGCCTATTTCTATACATCTTCATAATTATTGTAATAGCGGATTTTCTCGCATGCGAGTTTTTTCCTGATCTACGCTTCTTTACCAAGCCGTTGGTGATGATTGCCTTGTTCATCTATTACTTCTTCGAGCTTCGTGGAAATTGGATCTCTGTTGATACGTTATTTTTACTTGCGCTTATTGCGGCTTGGTTTGGTGATGTGTTTCTGCTTTGGGGAGAATTTTTTGTCTGGGGGTTGTTGAGTTTTCTGGCCATGCAAATCCTGTACACCATCGTATTTGTAAAAGGAAAGAACTTCTTTGGCAAAAGAGAGGCATTGTATGGTGTGCTTGTTTTTATATTTATGGGTCTAATCATAGGTTACTTATGGCCAAGTCTGGACGATATGAAGTTGCCTATTGTGATCTATGGACTAACGATCAGTATGATGTCTTTGGTCGCATATACTAGAGATATGACGCAATCCGGGTATCTAAAAGTATGGATTGGAACGATGTTGTTTCTCGTCTCGGATATGACCCTTGCAATAGATAAATTCAGCACCATCCAACTGCATTGTTATGCAGCCATGTGTACCTATGTGATCGCTCAGTATCTGATCGTAGATGGATATATCGATTATAGAAAACAAGGGCAAGAGTGAAAATCTCTGTTGTTGTCCCCACTTATAACATGGGTGAATATCTGCCCAGAGCCGTAAAATCTTGCCTCCAGATCCCGGAAGTTCTCGAAGTAATCATCATCAACGACGGTTCTACTGATCAGACAACTCAAGTGATTCAATCCCTCACCAACAGCAGAATAACCCTACTAGAACATCCGGACAAAAAAAATCATGGGCGCAGTGCATCTCGAAATCTAGGTATTGCTGCAGCCAAGCATCCTTGGATATTGTTCTGTGATGCAGATGATTATTTTCTACCAAACAGAGTAGCTCATTTAATCCCAAAAAACAACAAAGGAGTAGATGGTTACTATGACACCGTTTCCAATGAGAACACAACACTGGCATACGACAAAAATATGCCAGGTTTAACTACTGGCTTACGTCAAGAAATAATTCCGGACAAATTGTTGGATTATCTGATTGGCCAAAGAGATGAACACCTACTTCTCCTCGGTTTAACAGTTCGAAAATCAGCTTTGGTGGAGATCGGTGGATTTGATATACACTTGTCTATCGGTGAGGATACAGATCTGATCTGGAGACTGGCACAACGAAAAAAATTGATACCCGGAAGAGCTGGAGATACGGTTGGCATCCGTACTATCCACCATCATAACACCTATCAAAACCATAGATTGCTCATGGAGGGTCGCTATCTTTTTTATAAAAAATGGAATGATTTAAAAACCTCTATCACCCTGTCCAATGAATCGCACAATAGAATCCAATCCAGCTATAAATATTACCGCCGAAAATCAGCGGTATATAGATTTCGCTCCTTCTTCAAATGATGAGGAGATGATTCATGGCCATTTTTGTTTCTTGCTGCATCGGAAGTCCATATATTACGTCTCTTAGCAAATAGTTGCCCCGGAATACTTATTTTCGGATAAAAAACATTGGTCAACTCATAGTGACAGACTTAATATAACAATCATGCGATATCTCATTACTCTTCTCCTTTGTTTGCTCGGCTTTCAATTTGTACTTCCGGCACAAGACCGGATATTGGAAGCAGATTCTACTGTAATTACGCATCATCAAGTTACTATTCACGGACAAACGATTCGCTACACGGCGATGGCCGGCACACAACCCGTCTGGAATGGCGAAGGCAAGCCTGTAGCATCGTTATTTTATACATACTATACAAGAGATGGTATCGCGGATCGATCAAAGCGACCCATCGTCATATCATTTAATGGAGGTCCGGGATCCGCATCGGTGTGGATGCATCTGGCATATACCGGCCCGCGGATTCTTAATATTGACAATGAAGGATATCCCGTCCAACCATATGGAGTGAGAGACAACCCCCACAGTATTCTTGACATAGCGGACATTGTATATGTCAATCCTGTCAATACAGGCTATTCACGTATTCTGGACAAAGAAGTCGATAAAAAAATGTTTTTTGGAGTAAATGCTGATATTAAGTATTTGGCCGAATGGATCAATACCTTTATTACGCGCAATAACCGTTGGACATCGCCCAAGTACCTCATCGGCGAAAGCTATGGCACAACCCGTGTCTCGGGTTTGGCTTTAGAACTACAGAATCGACAATGGATGTACCTCAATGGTGTTATACTTGTCTCACCAACTGACTTGGGGATCAAACGTGATGGGCCCGTCAAATCCGCAAACAGATTGCCTTACTTTGCAGCAGCGGCGTGGTATCAGAAAGCACTCTCTCCCGAATTGCAATCCAAAGACCTAGAAGATCTGCTATCGGAAGTCGAAACCTATAGCATCCGAGAGTTGATACCGGTCATGGCCAAAGGAGGGTTTGTATCGGATCAAGAGCGAACGGCAGCAGCTCAAAAAATGGCCTACTACTCAGGGCTTTCGGAACAAGTAATACTAGAGCACAATTTAGATGTCCCCGTTTCATTTTTCTGGAAAGAGTTATTGCGCGACAGAGGCTATACGGTTGGTCGACTTGATTCACGGTACCTAGGTATAGATAAAAAAAGTGCCGGAACAAGACCTGATTATAGCGCCGAATTGACCTCTTGGTTACACTCATTTACCCCCGCAATCAACTACTATCTCCGCGAACACCTTGATTACAAGACTGACATAAAATACAATATGTTTGGATCTGTACATCCTTGGGATCGATCCAACGATCGAACAGGAGAGAATCTACGCCAAGCAATGGCTCAAAATCCATACCTCCATGTGATGATACAATCGGGGTATTTTGACGGTGCAACAACTTATTTTAATGCAAAGTACAATATGTGGCATCTCGATCCCAGCGGAAGAATGAAAAATCGATTGAGTTTCAAGGGATATCATAGCGGTCATATGATGTATTTAAGAGCAGAAGATCTCAAGGCCGCCAATGATGATATCCGGTCTATGATCCTCAAGACGCTACCAAAAAACAATACCCCGGCCAAATATTAAACCTTTAGCCCAACCTTGTAGCCCATGATGAACGTAGCCTAGTAAAAAGACTAAATCATGAAGTACATCATTGTTTTGATCGGCATCTTGTATTTTTCTTCTTGTTCGGACTCCGAGCCTTCTCAGTGTATAGAAGAAAGTATTGCCCTTTTTAAGAAAGAAAATATCGGGTCGGCAAACAAGTATATATTGACGTTTGAACAGAAGGGAAAGACTTATTATATCTTTGACTATGGTATCGCCTTTGATGCAACCGCGCAAGTAGTTGACAATGATTGCAAGATCGTGTGTATATATGGTGGATTTAGATTGGCTACCGACAGACCCTGCGATAACTACCAAGAAGGCATCAGCAATGCCGTACAGATTTGGCCTGATTAGAGAGGTCATTGGATTATTTTAGGAAGGGATAACCACAGCTGTGTTATATTCGTCTTGGGTAAAAGAATTATCGCAGTGAGAAATGTCTGTATTTATGCACGATTTGTCAAGGAGTCTTATCTGGCGCCGCTCAAACTCATTACGGAGATAGCTAAGGACAAGGGATATGTATTGTATTTCAACAGAGACCTTTATGATTTTATATCTCCAAATATGGATTTGAGCGAGATTGGGATTATTGAAGACAATGATCAACTTAGAAAGGCCAGAGTAAATATCGTTATAACGCTCGGCGGAGATGGCACTATCTTGGGAGCAACCAAACTAATCGAATCGCTGGAAATACCCATTCTAGGTATAAATTTAGGTCGATTGGGCTTTTTGGCCAACGTAGAAATAAAGTCCATTCGAGAAGCAATGGAAAAGGTGGATAAACAGCATTATCGCATAGAGGATAGAACAATGCTATACCTTGAGTCAGATCCCGATTTGTTTGATCACGAAAGTTATGCGCTCAATGATTTTACCATCCACAAGCGCGATACTTCTTCTATGATAACAATACATACCTATGTCAATGGCGATTATCTAAACTCCTATTGGGCAGATGGGATCATCGTCGCCACACCTACGGGATCTACGGGATATTCATTGAGTTGTGGAGGGCCTATTATTTTTCCCGGAAGCAATACCTTTGCAATCACGCCGGTTGCCCCACACA
This sequence comes from Bacteroidota bacterium, assembly GCA_024276375.1. GTDB lineage: Bacteria > Bacteroidota > Bacteroidia > Chitinophagales > Saprospiraceae > JAJRXG01. The sequence goes on from JAJRXG010000291.1 coordinate 12,181, forward strand.
ATCTGAACGTTAGACCATTGATTATTTCTGATGATTCAGTCATTTCATTTGAAATAGAAGGTCGTGCAAAAAACTTCTTATGCAGTCTCGATAGTAGATATGAATTAATCACTTCTATACATCAATTGGCAGTGAGAAAATCAAGTTTTGTGACCAAGTTGATTGTATTAAATGGTCAAAGTTTTCTTTCTACGATCCACGATAAGCTATATTGGGGATCTGATCAGAGAAACTAAGCAAAGGATGTAAAAATGCACATAACAGCAGAACATATCATAAAACTATACAACCAAATAGAGGCTTCCGATCATTACAATAGAGTACTCTTTTATGAAAACCATTCAAGCCTTATATTCTCCCTATGTGATGCCGAACAATATTACTTCTCCTATCATTATATTGTTTCTCTATTTGAAATGGGGAAGTATGAACATGTACTTGCACAAATCGATCCCTTGATCGAGTATGTCTTCTTAAACAATGTACAATATAACGTTTTAGACACATTTGAAGATCTACTATTCAAAAAAGCTTCTGCACTTCACAACACTTATCATTACTCCGAAAGTCTCACCCTATCCAAGCAACTCATCGGGATTAGACCAACAGAAGAAATCTTCCAAAACTTGGCACACAAGAGCCTTAGATCCCTATACAATTGGAAATCTCCGGGTGTACGTTTTTTGACATTGCTACTTATTTTTGGTTCTGCTATTATTAGCGCTTTAGTGTGGCTGGTTCATACTCAATATCCCGAAAAATCTCTATGGATAACTTTCTTGGTTGTGATAAGTCCATGTATGCTGGCCATAGTGCTTCTTGGGATGGTATATCTATTCTATCATATTAAGAGCAAGTACATCGTCAGACAATGGGTTAAGGAAAAAAGTCTCAAAAAAAGCCACGCCGGAAATTAGTTTTAAACATTTTTTTTGAAATAAGAAGTAAGAAGTTGCGATTTCCCACTTCATCTATCCGCTAAAGTCTCGCGGATAAAAAAGTATTCTCCACATTGTTTGTGTCTTATCCACAAAAGAGATAGTGGGTTTCAACATTGGCGCAAGACTTGAACCTTTGACATATTTAGATTATCTTGATATAAGAATGTAGTTTCGCGCTGCAAGTGTTGTTTATTATTACAAAAAAGATGAGATCTTAAATATATGGCAGAAAGCTCACAATTAACTCCCGTAGGTGGTGGAAAACTTAAAGGAGTCAAAGGCCAAATGGATGCCAATACCCTGTTGTATGGAAGGGTGATGCCTCAAGCCAATGAATTGGAAGAGGCTGTGCTGGGTGCCATTTTAGTAGATAGGGATGGTCTTCCATCGGTTATTGAACTCCTAAAAAAAGAGAGTTTTTATAAGGATACACATGCATTGATATACGAGACAATGCTTGAGCTCTTTGAGAAATCTCAACCTATTGATTTGCTCACCGTACATGAAGCCCTTAAAAAGAAGAAGGCATTGGAAGAGATCGGCGGAGTAAACTACTTACTAGATCTTACCAATAAAGTCGCTTCGGCAGCCAATATCGAATACCATGCACGTATTGTGGCTCAAAAATTTATTCAGCGAGAGCTCATAAGAGTTTCCACCATAACGATTAAAGATGCCTACTCAGACGAGTTGGATGTATTTGAGTTATTGGATATTGCCGAACAAAATCTCTATGAAATCACTGATACAAATCTCAATACGGGATATGAAAAACTAAGTGCCCTCGCCATTAAAACGAGAAGAGAAATCGAAGAAGTCGGGGCTAAAGAGGAAGGATTAACGGGTGTAACAACGGGATTTACCGATCTAGACCGATTGACTTCCGGTTGGCAACGTTCAGATTTAATTATTATCGCTGCACGACCTGGAATGGGCAAAACCGCCTTCACCCTCTCATTGGCCTCCAACGCAGCAAAAGCGGGTAAAGGTGTCGCTATTTTTTCTTTAGAAATGGCCAATACACAGCTTGTGCAACGATTTATCGCCATGGATGCCAGCATCAACAGCCACAAATTGCGCAATGGCAAGCTAAGTCCGACCGAATGGGAACAACTCAATAGAACCGTTGACAACATGGCCGATATGCCTATCTATATAGACGATACACCTGCCATCAATATATTTGAATTGAGAGCCAAATGCAGAAGGCTCAAACAAAACAATGACATAGAATTGATCATCATTGACTATCTGCAGTTGATGACAGCAGCTCCCAATCAATCCAAAGGCAATAGAGAACAAGAGATCAGTAGTATTTCAAGGGCATTAAAAGGTTTGGCAAAAGAACTCAATGTTCCGGTTATCGCCTTGTCCCAATTGAGTCGTGCAGTCGAAACGAGATCCGGAAGCAAACGCCCCATTCTCTCTGATTTGCGCGAGTCCGGTGCCATAGAACAAGATGCAGATATCGTAACATTTATCTATCGTCCGGGGTATTACGAAATGGAAGAAGATTTTGAAACTCCTCAAGACTTAGCCGAAATCATCGTCGCCAAACACAGAAATGGTGGGTTAGATACCATAGAGCTGAGATTTATTCCTCAATTTGTCAGATTTGAAAATGGAAACTTCAATAAGTTCTACAATTCTGAAGACAATAGTGATTTTAGAGATCCTATGACCTCATATCGTACGCTGCCTTCTAGAATGAATGACGACGATTCTGGGGATACCCCTTTTTAGAAGAACATAGGCTCAAAAAATATTAAATCATGGCAGAAATCATGCGCCTTAACAAATACATCGCTCACAGTGGTGTATGTTCTCGCCGTAAGGCAGCAGATCTCGTGAAATCCGGCAGAATAAAAGTCAATAATGTCGTCCAACGAAATCCCGCCTATGAAGTGCAACCAAAAGATAAAATTGAGTACAACGGCAGAAGACTACGGACACAGTCCAAGATGATTTACATCTTAATGAATAAACCCAAAAATGTCCTCACCACTACTTCTGACGAAAAAGCTCGAACCACAGTAATGGATATTCTGAAAAATAAAATACCTCAGCGGATCTATCCCGTGGGTAGATTAGATCGCAATACAACAGGATTGCTCCTACTGACAAATGATGGCCAATTGGCCAAGAAGCTCTCTCATCCCAGCCACAAATTCAAAAAGAGATATCACGTCGTTCTCGACAAGGCCGTAACTGAAGATCACCTTCAAACCATCCGTAAGGGACTTACACTAGAAGATGGATTTGTCCCCGTAGATGATATAGACTGGATCATCGGTTCAGACGGCTCCGAAGTAGGTATCGAAATCCATATCGGACGCAATCGCATCGTTCGAAGGATCTTTGAATCTCTGGGGTATAAAGTGGAGAAACTCGATCGAGTCTATTATGCAGGCCTTACTAAAAAAGATCTTCCTCGCGGTTGGTTTCGACACCTAAGCAAACAAGAGGTCATTATGCTCAAACACTTTACCGAAGGGAAATCGTAGTCAGTAAAGAACAACAGATTGAAGACTACAATTAAGAGCAAAATCTTACGCAAAGTAAAATTTGAGGATTAAAGTTCTTTGTCACGAATCGAAATTCTTACATTTATTCGATTATTTATTGTTTGAAATAAACTAACTCGTATGAAAAAAGAGACCTACTTGAAGTTTTTGATGGTACTGTTGACGGTATTGGGATCGACAAGTATCTATGCACAAGGCCAAATCGCCGGAACTGTGGTAGATGACAATGGAGAGCCCCTGATCGGTGCCAACATTATTGTTGCCGGTACATCCGAAGGAACGATCACAGATTTTGATGGAACATTTAGTTTTAATACTACAGCTTCTTTTCCATTGACGATAACCGTATCATTTACTGGATACAATTCACAAGATCTGGAATTGGCAAGTCCCAATTCTAATCTCAATATCACCCTTTCTGAAGGTATATTGCTAGGAGATGATGTGATCATCTCAGCCTCCCGACGAAGGGAAAAAATCCAAGAAGCTCCCGCATCTGTATCTATTTTATCTGCGCGCAAATTGGAAGGGACAGCCCAAGCTACAGACCCTACTCGTAACTTAATTAATGTACCTGGAGTACAGATAACACAGCAAAGTGCCGCTCGAATCAATATTGAGATGAGAGCGGGTGTTGGTTTATTTGGTACAAGTGCCTTTCCGATCAAGGACTATCGTTCTCTTATAGGACCTGGTATTGGTACCTTTGATTCCAATGCTTCTGGATTGAGCAATATTGATTTGGCGCGGATAGAAGTGGTCAGAGGAGCGGGTTCTGCTCTTTACGGCCCGGGTGTTACTTCCGGAGTAGTCCACTTTATCACTAAGAATCCTATTGATTATCCCGGCACTACGGTCGAACTCATCGGTGGAGAATTGAGCACCTTTGGAGGTACAATAAGACATGCCGGAGTCAATGCAAGCAAGACATTTGGCTATAAGATCAATGCATCTTATAAGAGAGGTGGAGAATTTACCTTAGATGGCACTGAGGGGACAGGAACCGGAGCGAACTTTGTAAGTCAGATTGACAAATTTCAAACTACAATCGTTAAACCAGGACTTACAGATGGTCGTATAGACCCCAGAAAGCCGGGTACACAATTGTTGACCTTAATACCCCGTGAAGATGGTAACGTAATGCAAGATTTTTGGAATAGTACATTTGTAGATTTAACCTTGGAGTTTCGTCCAACGGATAACCTGAGCTATACTATCTCGGGAGGAATGAACAATTCTTCATCAGTGTTTTACAATGATTTAGGAGAAGGTTTGTTTCAAGCAACTGAGTATTGGGGGCAAGCGCGATTACAAGCAGGAGGACTTTTTGCACAGATATTTTATGTGACCAATAATGGAGGGACAGACTCCAATCCTACCTTCCTATATCAATCGGGCAATGAATCTCCCGTCGGTAGAGATCAATTGGAGGCACAAGTGCAGTATAATTTTGATATTCCTTCTTTTCTCGGTGCTAATTTTACGGTAGGAATGGACTATCGTGAGGCTATTTCGGATACAAGAGGCCTAGTATATGGCAAGAATGAAAATGACGATGCCTTTGTCATTATCGGAGGTTATGCCCAAGGAAAATTTGCACTTGGCGACAAGCTGGATTTTATAGCAGCTGGTCGATTGGATCGATTTCAATTTTTAGAACAGAATGCATTTTCACCACGAGCTGCATTAGTCTATAAAGCGAGTCCTAAGCATACATTCAGAGCATCTTACAACCATGCTACTTTCTCCCCGACTGCACTTACTTGGAATATAGATTTTCCTGTAAATGTGCCCATTCCGGGATTACTCGATTTTTGGTTGAGTGGGCAACGTGAAATCCAAGATTTTCCCGACAATCCGATGATTGATGTTACACTGCCAGGGGTTCCTGATTTACCTTTTGGTACCCCGGGACTACCATTGGCTGTACCCTATGGAGCTGTAGCTTCTGATGTAATTGCCAATATCTTACAAGCTTTTGGTGCGAATCCTGCTACGGCACCTCTCGTTCCCGCTGTGCACCAATTTTTCTCAACCTACGTACCCAGTGGATTTACGGGAAGTCTTGTCGGTGTGAATGTATTTGACGGCACATTACTCAATAGTTTAGATCCGACCATATTGGGACAGATAGGTAGTGAAAAAACTTTTGAAGTAGGTTACAAAGGGTTGTTTGGTGACAAGCTGAGCGCCTCTTTTGATCTCTATCGCATTACTTCAAATGGATCTACTGACTTTACTCAAATAGGTCCATTAATTACACTCCAAGGAGCAGATATTGCCAATGACTTAGGTGCACAAGTGGGTGCAGATTTCAATGCATTTCTCATCAATACACTGGG
>JAJRXG010000292.1 GCA_024276375.1 Bacteroidota bacterium
TTTTAGACAGTAAATAGGCATTTTTGTTCCTGTCGAAGCCATATTTTTTGCAGCGTAGCATCGCTACGTAAGAAAAATCTGGCTTCGACAGGTGCAAAAAGGGCATTTTCTGGCAAAAACTTGTGGTTGCTGAATAGTTACTATCTTAATGAATATTGGTGAATAATTATGTTTTAAGGGCTTTTGATTTGGGTATTCTGTCTAATTGTATCGCATAAAAGTATTAAATCTTTTATTACTGTTTTGGGGTTCATGATTGTTACTCGGAGATAGATTGTGGCATTCAAGGTGGTCTGAACGATATAGAAGGAGCCCTCATTGATAAGCGCTTGGCGGATCTTGCTGTTGAGCGGATTGAGCAGGTCGGGGTCAATATCCTCCGGCACGTATCGGAAGCAAAGGATGTTGGCCATGGGTTTGTGAGCTATTTCGAAATCAGGACAATTTTTTAGATAAGCGGCAAATTCTTTTGTGAGGTCGTATTGACGCGTTACATATTGGTTTAAAATTTCAGACCCGTTGTATTTGAGCAGTAAAAAAATCTTTATACTCATCATGTATTTAGTTGTCTCGTAAGTCCGTTTGGCGAGATTGAACCATTCTTCTTCTTGGTGTTGCCAGAGGTAGGAGGCCTTCTGATGAAAGGTCTGATACGAATGTTGACCGTGCTTAAATAGAACTGCCGTGGCGAGAGCAGGAGTGAGCATCATCTTATGCGCATCAATGACAATAGAATCTGCTTTGTCAATACCGGAGAGAAGAGATTGGTACTTGTCAGACCATGCAGCGGCTCCTCCGTGGGCACCATCAACGTGAAACCACACGTCATGAGATGAACAGATCCGGGCGATGGCAGCGAGATCATCATAAGTACCTGTTGCTGTCGTACATGCAGAACCTACGATGGCCATCACCGCGTTGTCTTGTTGGTGATATTTCCGGAATTCTTTTTTTAAATGCGGGATAGACATGGCAAAGGAATCATCAGTTGGGATTTTGACAAGCTGATGAGTGGACATGCCCATTGTAGAAGCTGCTCTCTCAATGCAATAATGGGCTTGTTCGGATATTATGATATGGAGTTTCTTATTCGGATATTTTTTTCGTGTATGGTGACGCGCTGCAAGCAATGCTGTCAGATTGGCCAATGTGCCTCCGGAAGTTAGCATTCCATCGGCACCATCATGATATCCTATTTTCTTACAGAATTGGTCTATAACAATTTTTTCAATTGCCGTTGCAGCAGACCCCATTTCATAGATACCCATGCCGTTGTTGAGGAGATTGGAGACGAGCCCTGCCAATGCTGTAACGGGTGATGGGGCAGCGATTTGGTGTCCGATATATTTGGGATGTTGAATATGTATGCCCCTGAGGATTAAGTCTTTGAAAAATTGACTTGGATTGTCTATCTCATACTGTCTCCAATAACTGAGTTGGTCTTCGGGAGAAACAAAATCGATGACCTTTCCCGATCCCGATTGATCAGCAATAAGCATATCTGCCAATAGATCAATGAGATTGTGTCCTAGGGCTCTAAACGAAGCGGGGTCAAAGGCTTTTTGGAGAAGATCTTGGGGCATATTGATCATTTATTGTCATATGAAAGTATGGATTAGATTTTGAAACAAGTCGATCAAGGGAAATTCCTCCTTACATTTGTTGGTAAGATATGAGATATAAGTACAGTATTATAGATCATCCATTGATTTTTCGTCAGCCTAGTGGTACTTCGCGGGGTATATTAAGAGAGAAGGGGAGTATGTTTATAGTTACCTATGTCGATGCAATGTTGCGTGGGATAGGAGAAGTATCAACCATCGCGGGTTTGAGCCCGGAGGTAGATTTGGATATTGCTGAATTAGTACGGCGACATATGAGAGGAGATAGGAGCGTATATGCTCCTGCTGTTCAATTTGGGATTGAAATGTGGCAAAGAAGTTTAACACATGATGAGCCTATGATATTTCATCGCTCATCGTGGTCTCAAGGTACGCGTGGCATACCCATCAATGGTTTGATATGGATGGGACAAAAGCGTGATATGCTTCGACAGATTAAGGATAAATTGGATCGGGGATTTACTTGTATCAAGTTAAAGATCGGTGCGATATCATTTGAAGAAGAAATCGATTTGATAAAAAATATTCGCGATGAATATCCTCCTTCTGAAATAGAGATTCGAGTGGATGCCAATGGTGCTTTTACTAGTCAGGAAGCGATGGATAAATTGTTAAGATTGTATCCCTTGGGTATTCATTCGATAGAACAACCGATCCGGGCAGGGCAGTGGGAGGATATGGCACAACTCTGTGATTCAACTCCTATTGACATAGCTCTTGACGAAGAGTTGATTGGGATCGATCAGAGGAGTGAAAAGGAGCGATTGTTGGAAGTGATCAATCCACAGTTCATCATTGTCAAACCGAGTCTTTTAGGAGGCTGGGAAGCTTCAGAAGATTGGATCAATCTCGCCGGACAGCGCAATATCGGATGGTGGGTAACATCGGCTCTGGAGAGCAATGTAGGTCTTCAGGCGATAGCGTCATGGGTTGCGACATTGGATACGACGATGCCTCAGGGCTTGGGGACGGGAGGATTGTTTGTCAACAATATTGAAGCACCACTATATATACAGAATGCCGAGCTGTGGTACAATCCCAACAAATCATGGGATTTTTCGATCATTGCGGACAAAAGCAATGCACTGTGAGATTGATTATCGAGGGACACTTGATTCCACACAAAGGTATAGCATCTTGGTGCAAAGAGCACGTGTCGTCAAGGGAGCAATGGAAACAGGAGATAGCCGATACCCTTATGAAGTGGGTGGATACCAAAGATTATGTTGGAGTCCATACTTCGGGATCAACCGGAACTCCCAAAGTGATACAGTTGAACAAGTATAGTATGCGCGAGTCCGCGCGTATGACATTGAGGTATTTTCATTTGCAAGGGGGCATGCGCGCCCTATTGTGTCTTCCCGCAGCATATATAGCCGGGAAGATGATGATAGTAAGAGCTATGGTTGGGGACTTGGATCTGGTGTGTGAACCACCTTCTTCCTTGCCGATCAAGGATGAATATGGTCATTTGGACTTTGTAGCAATGACGCCGATGCAAGTGATGGGAGTGTTGGATCAACGCAGCGCAGCGATGGAGGATATCGATCAATTGATCATCGGCGGAGCACCTGTGGATCAGTTGTTGCGAAGCCGTATTCAGAAATTGACGACCCGATGTTATTTAACGTATGGGATGACAGAGACCATTACACATATTGCTGTACAGAGGATCAATGGATCTTCTGCGAGTAGTGTCTTTCACACTTTAGAAGGTGTAGAGGTCTTGGAATCTGATGGGTGCCTAGTGATACAGGCGGCTCATTTGGGAGACATCCCTATTAAGACAACAGATATGGTTGAAGTGTTGGATCCGTATTCTTTTATCTGGAAGGGTAGGGCTGATGATGTGATCAATTCCGGAGGCATCAAGATTTGTCCACAAGCAATAGAGGATAAGCTCAGCACAATGATAGATGATTCATATGTCGTACTTGGAGAGATGGATCCTGTATTGGGAGAGAAAATAGTGTTGTTAATCGCCGCTGATGCCTATCCATCTCACAGGATAGAATCATTGAGATCTAAAATGTTGTTGGCTCTGGACAAGTATGAAAATCCAAAAAAAATCTATTTTGTTAACCGATTGATTCGGACAGCGACAGGAAAAGTAAAGAGAGATATAAACTTATACAATTTGAAGTCATTTTAAAAAAAGCGAAGAACTTTACGGTATGAAGTAAAGTTATATTGGAGATGGGACAGAAGACAATGAGATTTGGAGTTGAGGATGCCTTTGCAGTATATAGTATGCCGCGCAGTAACGATCATACTTTGCTTTGGTCTGATGATGGATATACGATAGACAAACCTTATCAACATGCTGCATTTGTGATACAAGCATTTCAGTCCTACAATCGCCACCCTATTATATTGCCGGCTCATCATATCATATTTAATGGAAAGTTTAAGTATAGTACTGGAGAGGATTGTCCTGAAGAAGAGACGAGCAAGCGGGATTATATCCTTGCTGCCCATGAGACCATCGAAGCGATTAGAAGGGATGATTTTACGAAAGTGGTTCTCTCGAGGACCAAGCAAGTGGATCGTGGTAGTGAAGATATCTATGAGATTTTTTTGGAGTTGAAGAAAAAGTACATCAATGCCTTTGTATTTTTATATCATATACCGGGGCAAGGTTGTTGGTGTGGAGCTACTCCGGAGGTCTTGTTGAGTGACAAGGGTGACCGATACCATACGATGGCATTAGCAGGGACACAGCCCTTGTTGGGTTTGCCGATATCCGATGTCCAATGGGGCGAGAAGGAAGAAGAAGAACAACACATTATCGAATACTTTATAGAGGGCAAGTTGGATGACAAAGGCTTGTACTATACCAAGCGAGGCCCTCGTACCGTCAGAGCTGCCGAGATGCTTCATATATGCACAGATTATTATATAGAAAAGTCCGGAGATGGATTGGATATTGCTTCATTTTTGCATCCCGGGCCGGCCATATGTGGGTTGCCTCAAGGGTCAGCCCAAGAATGGATTAGAGCTCATGAGGAGCATGATAGATTAGATTATTGTGGCTATATCGGGCCATGGGATATGCCTAAGGAGGAAGATACCGATAAAGTTGTTTCAGCAGTGTATATCAATCTGAGATCCATGACCATATGGCGAGATAGTTATCTTTTGTATTTGGGAGGAGGGTTGACAGTGAGATCAGATCCTGAATCCGAATGGCGAGAAACGGAACTAAAGGCGAGTACAATGCTCGCGGCAATCCATCAAAAGTATCCGGCATGATGCGTATGACATCTAAGAGATCGATTGTCAACTTGGTACATATATGCGCTTCAAAGGGTATAGGATATGCTGTTTTGTCTCCGGGATCGCGCAATGCGCCGTTGATTATCTCTTTGGATGAGCATCCTGATATTTATTGTATCAATATCCCCGATGAGCGGGTTGCAGGTTTTTTTGCATTGGGGATCGCACAGCAATTGGAGGAACCGGTGATACTCTGCTGTACATCGGGCAGTGCAGGTCTGAATTATGCACCTGCGATCGTTGAAGCATACTATCAGAAAGTGCCGTTGCTGGTTTTGACCGCTGATCGTCCACTCGAATGGATAGACCAACGTGCGGGACAAACGATGCGTCAGTCAGGTGTTTTTTCCAATTATGTCAAGGGTGGATATGTATTGGTGAGCGACCCCGTTGACAACGATCGGTTGTGGTATAATACAAGGATCGTCAATGAGGCAATTGATCTTTCGACAAATGATGGAGGCGGACCGGTGCATATCAATGTTCCGTTTCGTGAACCATTGTATGAGGTGGAAGAGACGGATCACATAGAGACTCCCAAGATCATTGGATCTATACAGCGGCAGAATATCGTTGAAGAAGGAACTCGTGAGATGTTGAGGCAGCAATGGATAGAGCATCACAAAGTACTCGTTGTCGTAGGGCAGCATAACCGTTGCGATGTTTTTGATGATGCTATCCGGCAATTGGCGGCATTGGATCATGTAGTGGTGTTGACAGAAACAACGTCAAACGTCTGTGCCAAGGGAGTATTTCGGTCTATCGATCGACTGATAGACAGCATAGGCTCAGAGGAGTATAAGTCTTTTGCTCCAGATTTGATCATATCATGTGGGGGCGGCCTTGTATCCAAAAAGATCCGGTACATGTTGCGAGAGATGATGGTGACATCTCATTGGCATGTAGATGCCAATGACCGATATATGGATACCTACCAATCCTTGACACTCAATATTCCGATGATGATTGAAGAGTTGGTACCCTTGCTGCTTCTTGTATCTCCATCTATATCTGATGGAGAATGGAAGGATATGTGGGTTCATAGAGAAGTAGTTACAAGGCGGGCACATGAACAGTTTTTGCTTAATTGTCCATGGTCTGATTTATATGTGCTCCATCGTTTACATCAACAGGCTCCATCCGGATTTTGGCATGCTGCCAACAGCACACCGGTGAGATATACGCAATTGTTTGAGACTAGGATTGATTTGACCTATCGCTCCAATAGGGGCGTCAGTGGTATAGATGGATGTACTTCTACCGCAATGGGTTGTGCCTTTGTGGTCGAAGAAATGGTCACATTTGTGACTGGAGACATAGCTTTCTTTTATGACAGCAATGCATTTTGGCATAAGCATGTAGCATCAAATATTCGAGTGATTTTGATCAATAATGGAGGGGGCAATATTTTTAGATTTGTTGAGGGGCCGATGAAAACAGATCAATTTGAAGAACACTTTGAAGCGCATCACAGTACTTCTGCTCAAGGCATAGCTCAAGCTTATCAGGTGGAGTATCGCGCAGTATCGGATGAGCAAGAATTGGACAATGTATTGGAAGAGGTATATGGTAAGGATTATAATAAGGCGACAATCATAGAAGTGTTTACTCCTCGCGAACAGAATATTGAGATACTTAAAAAGTACTTTCACAGTCTAAGAGCAGCGGTAGAGCAATCTAAGCGATAGAGGAGTAGTGTTGTTGCGGAGGTGCTGTATAGGGATTTGTTTAAAGACCCTACTATGTTGGAGAGATTAAAGCAATTGAGCCATTTACCCGAACACGATAAAAGCTGCATTCTTTATGCTTTGGATGGACTTCTGCAAAACGTTAAAGCTAAACAAGCTTTTGCCAAATAAAAAAGCCATCCGACTGGATGGCTGAAAATTTTCAAGTAATGCAATTAATTCGTTACTATTCAGGTAGGCGTCATTTTGGCTAAAAAAAACACTTTTCCCGTCATATTTCCGCTATTTTTTTCGCCGTAGCGCTGCTATGCCTCAAAAAATAAGCGTCATCTGACGAAAAAACTGCCTTTTTTTATCTCAAAA
>JAJRXG010000293.1 GCA_024276375.1 Bacteroidota bacterium
AGGGCAAGTGCTGTTGTTTCAAAATAGAAGAGGATATGCGCCTGTACTAAAATGTCAGTTCTGTGCTTGGACTGCCGAATGCCCCAATTGTGACATCACCTTGACTTACCACCAAGCTATTCAAGATCTCAAATGTCATTTTTGTGGATATCGACAACGCAAGCAGGATCAATGCCCGGATTGTGGCAATTATGATTTGCATTTGTTGGGGACGGGTACAGAACGATTGGAAGAAATTGTCGAGAGATTGATACCCGGTATTCGGGTGGCGAGATTTGATTATGATACGACGCGCTCCAAGAAGAGTCAGGAGAAGATATTGCATGCCTTTAGAAACAAGGAGTTGGATGTCCTTGTGGGTACTCAGATGATCACAAAGGGCTTTGATTTTGAGCATATCGATCTCGTCGGTGTCATCAATGCGGACAGCCTGTGGTCATTTCCTGATTTTCGGGCAAGCGAAAGAGCTTTTCAATTATTGATGCAAGTAGCTGGGAGAGCGGGGAGAAGAGAGAAACAGGGCAGGGTGTATATCCAAGCATTCAAAACCGATCATCCGGTCTTATCGGATCTTGTATCGGGAGATTTTAAACGATTTTACGACCGGGAAATTCGGGAACGTCGAGAGTTTGTTTATCCGCCGATCTATGGCTTGATCGCCATCTGGTTCAAACATCGTGACTTCTCAAAAACAAAAATGGCCGCATCTTGGTTTGCTCAAGCAGTACAAGGTAAAATCGGAAAACGACTCTTAGGGCCTGTCGATCCACCGATCGTGAGAGTTCGCAATCAGTACCAACAAGTGATTTATATTCGTACAGAGAAATTACCGAAAACTAATAATCGAATCAAGCAACTCTTGTTGAACGCTCGTAACAAAATGCGGACAATAAAAGAATTGAGACAGATACAAGTGATACTTGACATCGATCCGTATTGACATCTTGAGAAGATTCTTATCTTATGATTGTCTTGGATCCGTAAGCTTTGTTATTTTCGCGCTTCGATACATTTATGGGGCCTTAGCTCAGTTGGCTAGAGTGCTTGACTGGCAGTCAAGAGGTCACGGGTTCGAATCCCGTAGGCTCCACCATCAATCTGCATCTTGTGCAATATTTCCATTTAGTTATCCTATTTAATACAAATGATTAAGTGTTGTGTAAGTGCAAAGATTAGCTTTGCAGACATAGATACATATTAAATATAATTTTAATGTGTAATTTTATCCGCAATATTGTTTGAATGACCTTATTTTTGGTCTCCGGTTCATCAATAAAAAATGCATACTGATTTGATACAGGTTGTAAGATTCTCCTTAGGGTTTATTTTTGTTCTTTTGACAGCAGGTATATCCGCGCAAGTCCAAGATGGTATATTGGATTTGCGAGCGTCGGTTCAACGTCTCACCAATAAGTCTTCTGAATCCAAACCCCAAGCCCTCATGGCGCTGCCTGTTTTGAAGAAGGCATCGAGTCGATCACTTCCCATTGTTGAAACCAATGGTGTACTCAATGGTACTATTCTGATGGGTGCTGGTACGCGATCGTATGTGTTGCTTCAAGATGTGCGACTTGGATTCAATGAATCTGTATTGATAGAAGACAATGATAATCACAGGTGGATTTTCTCTCAAGAGGAGGTTTCTAAATTGGGGCGTCTTATCGCCGGGCCGCTTGTGGGTGATGCCCGTATTACTTATATCGGTTCGAATGATGAACAACAAGTACCATTTAGATTAAAGCAAGTATATATTGTATCCGAAGAAAACAGAGGTGCTGTTGAACTTGGTTTTGGAGCTTCATATGAGTGTCAGATCAATATCAATTGTGATGAAGGGATGGATTATCAGGATGAGAAAAATGGAGTTATGCGCATACGCATGGTTGCCGAAGAAGGGGTGGCACTGTGTACGGGAACTTTAATGAACAATGTAAGAGAAGATGGCGATCCGATTGTACTTACGGCCTATCATTGTCTTCGACCGGGAGAAGGAAGTCTGACACCACTGTTTGACATGTGGTTTTTTGACTTTAACTATGAGGGGCTGAGTTGTGCTAACCCTGAGAAGGAACCTGGAGTACTTGCTCTTCAGGGAGCAGAAGTATTGGCCGAATGGGAAGATACAGATATGATGTTATTGCGCATTGAGGAGGAGATTCCCGTTACGTCCAATATATATTTTAATGGCTGGGATCGACGGGAGAGTCACCAACCATTGAAGTCGGTTATCATTCATCACCCTTCAGGTGATATCAAGAAGATTACAACGGATTATGATAAGGTTGTACCCTTTGATAAATCCATTGCATGGAACAATGGTACTGTGACACCGTCATTTACTCATTATATCAATGATTTTGATGACGCAGTGTATCAGCCGGGATCGAGTGGAGCCGGGTTATTTGACGATACCGGAAAGGTAATTGGCCAATTGCACGGAGGACCCTTGTCAGATGAGTTTTGTACGATCGGTATCGGTTATAGTGGAAGGTTGAGTCAGAGTTGGGAAAGTGGAGTGAAGGATGAAGAGCGACTTCAGCCATGGTTAGATCCTGACAATACAGGCGTTCAGTCTTTGGACGGTGTACCGGCCAATAGTCAGTCTCAAGTTGTTATGTTTGAGGGCACTCTGGTCACATCCACAGGATTTGCCATACCACGAGTGCGTGTGACTTTGTCAGGTGACAAGGAAGCTTCTTTATTGACTGGTTCAGATGGGCGATTTGTTTTTGAAAATCTATCTACACTAGGCAATTATACCATTACCTTTTCAAAAGATGGGAATGCGGGCAATGGACTTTCGGCTATTGATCTGATCAAAATTCAAAATCATATTTTGGGTAGAGAGTTAATCCAAGATGTGTTTGCGAGATTTGCCGCAGATGTCAACAAAGATGACAAGATATCGAGTATAGACCTCGTTCAGATCATCAATGTTCTGGTAGGCGAGTCTATAGACTTTCCCGATTCCGACTCGTGGAATTTTGAACCGAAAGAAATCCAAATAAGAGGCAATAACGTTGGCGCCGGAAGTATCCAAGTCAACATCGTAGGATACAAAATGGGGGACACCAACAATAGTGCAAACCCAAGACTATGATCCGCTTCACTCTATTGTGGGGTTGGTATATTTGATATTTCCTCCGACAATGGTGTAGTGTATCTTGGTCTTTAAGATCTCCTCATCCGAACAAGTACGCCAATTTTGTGATAGGATTGTGATGTCTGCAACTTTGCCGATTTCTAAAGATCCTTTATAGTCATCTTCAAATGCAGCATAGGCATTGGCCATCGTATAGCTGTATATAGCTTCATCCCTAGACATGGCATTTTCTGCAAAAAACGTAAATCCATTGTCAATACGCTTCCGGGTTACAGCTGCATAAAAAGAAGCAATAGGGTCAATTTCTTCAACAGGTGTATCCGTTCCATTGGTTACAATAGCGCCACTGTCTATCAGTGCACGCCAGTTGTAAGCGCCCGATTTGGATCGCTCTAAGCCCAATCTTTTTTCGACAAATGGTGCGTCCGATGTGCAGTGTATAGATTGCATAGATGCAATCACACCCATCTCGGCAAATCTCGGAATATCTTCCGTTGAGATATGTTGAGCATGCTCTATACGCCAGCGGAGATCAGTATTTTGAGAGGTATATGGTTGCATGATATCGAGTACTTCACGATTGGCTCGGTCACCAATGGCGTGTACGCAGAGTTGCATATTGTTTTTATGAGCGATCTCAGCAATGGCAGATACCGTTGATAGTGGTGTTGTATTCTGTCCGGTAAAGTTATCCTTGTCGTCATAAGACCGTAGCAACCAAGCTCCAAATGAACCAAGCGCACCATCTACTTCTGTTTTGATAGCCCGGCAAGTATAATGTTGATTGCCTATACCGATCTTTCGGAACTTAGCTATATCATTTTTCATGGATGCGGCAGACTCTCTAACCATCGTCCACAATCTGATATCCAGTTGACCGGACGCTGCCATATCTTGATATCTACTCAACTCCCCAAATCTGGATCCCGCATCTTGAAAGGATGTAATACCGTTTTTCAAACACGCTTCTTGGGCGAGTTCGATCCCTCGATACCATTGATTGAGTCTTTCTTCATTGCTTTGATCTTCGAGATAGTAATTATAGGCACTTCTGATGATGGATTGCGCCCGTTCTTCAAATACTCCAATTATGTTACCTTGTTGATCACGGACGATCGCACCGCCGACCGGATCGGGAGTTTCTGAGTTGACGCCTGCTACTTTCATGGCATTTTCATTGGCGATGAGACCATGTCCACTCGCATGAATCAGCATAACGGGATTGTCCGGAGAGACGGCGCTTAGATCGATATTGCGTGGATAGCCATGTACATGATCCGGCGTGCTGTGATCCCATTTTTCTTGATGCCATCCTCTTCCTATAATCCAGTCTCCTTTTTGGCTTTCCTTGACTTTCTTTTCAACCATATCCACGATTTCTTCCCAAGAACGACTTTTGAGAAAATTAAGATTCATCAGACTCTGCCCCAATCCCGAAAAGTGACCGTGCCCTTCAAT
>JAJRXG010000294.1 GCA_024276375.1 Bacteroidota bacterium
TGAGTATGTGTTTTTTGTTAATTTCAATAATTCAGGGGAGGAACACAACATCATCGTTACGGACTTAGACCTCAATATTATTAAACTTGCCTTTCCTTATGACCCCTCGCTTGAGAATTCCGGTATTGCCTTTTCAGGTTTCTTAACACAAACTAATGCTGGTGAAATTTTGATTTCTATACCTTTTTCGAATGAGATATTTTCTTATAAAGAAGGTGCACTTGAGTCAAAGTATATCATAGACTTTGGAACTTCAGTAATTCCAAAAGATGAAAAAAAGAATTTCAACGTGCTCTTTACTCATTTAATTGACTATTCTTTTTTAAAATCGCAATTGATTGAGTCGAAGCTCAATTTAATATACACCTTTCAACATTTGTCCACTGTCAACACAGCAATACACAACATCAGCAAGGGTGAAATATACACATTCAACCGAAAATCCGGTAATGATTTTTTTGAAAAGGTCATTTCTGGCCCCATAGGAATCAGTACTGATGGAAAATTTATTTTTTATATTAATCCTGAACTGTTCAAACGTTTCATTGACAAAGAGCCTGATTCCTACCGTGAATTTAGAGTTAACATAAATTATGTTGACATCGATCCAGATACCATATTAGATACTACAAATGGAGGACTAGTCATGATAGAGTTATAATGAGAATTATTTTATATCTTTTGGGAATATTCCTTTCAATCTCCTGTGGGAAAAATCCTGCTAATGAGGTGAGTCTTAAGTTGGAATACAATCCTCAACTTTGAACCCACTCCGGAATCTGAATATTTTTACAAAATAAATTATTTAGGATGAGATTTGTGCTTATCGATATTCAGTGATGCCTGAGTATCCTGTTACTAATCATTGGGTATGCTTTATAGATAAAAAATTGATATTTTTCTATCATACTAAGCTCATTTTTCTTTGCATAGCAGCGCTATGGAAAGAAAAATAGCTGAAGAATGATCGGGGAAGAGCCTTTTTTAGCATAAATGATATCTCATATTTAGTAACACAAATTGAGAAAAGCACAAAGGCCGCCTGTCTGCCGAACAACAGGTAGACCAAAAGAAACATTTTTGGTTTTGTGAGCTTCCGGAGTGGGCTCATCCTTATACTTTTGCGTCATTCCGACAATGTTTTGCTCATTCAAGATATAATGGACTCAATCACAGGATCGAACACCTATATGTACTCTCAGGACACTACAAATCCAATCCTTCTTCCTTCAATACACTAGTTATTCTTGCGCGAACATGAAGCCCGGAGACCATACCCATCAAGGCTTCTTCCTTCAATACACTAGTTATTCTTGGCTCCCGCTGCGATCCAGCAAGTCAACACCTTTAGCTGATCCACAGACAGAGACATAGGGCCGGGAGTATTAGATGGAGGCATATCCATAGCCACAATCGCTCTCGCTTCAAAACGTCCACTATCAACCCTATCCTTCACTCCCGAATATGATGTAAAATCTCCACTCGCAAACCCTGAAACATGACAACCCGACAAAGCACAGCTTGCGTTTATTATAGGAGCCACATCATTCTCAAAACTGGCATTTGTAGAGGCACATTCATCCATCATCGGGCCATCAGGTTCATTATCAGAACAAGAAAGCAAGACAATGAAAAAAGCCAACAGTATTAATAAACTTATTCGATACATACTTTAATCAATATTTAAATAGAATATTTTAACCCTTCCAAAACAATAAGGTCACTTAGTACACTTCAACAAAGATCAATTCTCCCCAATATCATACCTTAAATCCTATAGGCAAATAGTCCTACTACCGAGCGATCTAGCTCAGAAAGAAGTTATTCACTATGTTTTTAAACGAACTCTGCCATCAATTTGTACCACGTGGTTGCTCTGATATTCAATTACCCGCATGAAATAAGTATTGAGCCCACTCCGGAATCTGAATATTTACACTATATGATTTATCCTATATCATATATTTATTTTCCGATATTCAGTGATGCCTGAGTATCCTGTTACTAATCATAGGGTATGCTTTATAGATAAAAAAAATGATATTTTTCTATCATACTAAGCTCATTTTTCTTTGCATAGCAGCACTATGGAAAGAAAAACAGCTGAAGAATGATCGGAAAAGAGCCTTTTTTAGCATAAATGATATCTCATATTTAGTAACACAAATTGAGAAAAGCACAAAGGCCGCCTGTCTGCCGAACAACAGATAGACCAAAAGAAACATTTTTGGTTTGTGAATTTTTGGAGTGGGCTCAAAATTGCATTATATCTTAATAGCTCCACACAAGCTCTCCTATCTAAAGTCCTTCAATTCAATATCAAAAGCAATGGGTGTATTGGCTCCTATCGGACCTGATCCTCGTGTCCCATAAGCTAGACTTGAAGGAATGTAGAGTGATCCTTTGCCTCCTCTACCGAACAAAGCGATCCCTTCTGTCCATCCCGCAATGACTTGAGATAATGAGATCTCTAATGGTTGTCCTCTCGAAAAAGACGAGTCAAAAATATCTCCATTGAGTAAGTATCCTTGATAATCTACAGTGACAATACTCGAAGCTGTTGGGCGTTCTGCTGAACCAGGTGTCTCTATAACATAGTATAGCCCCGATGCTGTCTTTTGGGCCGTGATGTTATTTTGAGTCAGGTATTGCATTATCTGCTCGTCCTCTGACAAATTGCTCGCATTGTCCCCGCAAGAGACCAACGTCAAGAAAAATAAAGAGAGCAATGCGTAAAATTGAAAATTCATATGATCCATATTTAGTATTGAAGGCTGAACAAGGTACATCTAATACCAATAACCACTGCAAAGAAAAGAAATCATATGACATAGAAGTAGTGAATATGTGGAAGTGTTGGGCAATAAGCTGCATACGAAAGTCAAGTAGTGCAAAAGATTGAATCATAGACCTTATATTTATCTCATGTTACATCACTACTTCGCTATCATCGCTACCCTTGGCTTACTTTCTACGTCCTGTACCACAGACAAATCATCATATACGCCAATAGAGGACATCACCATCTACCGAGATCAATGGGGCGTACCCCATATTTATGCACCCACTGATGAGCAAGTGGCTTATGGCCTCGCTTGGGCACAATGTGAAGATGACTTTAAGACCGTTCAAGAGCAGATGTTGGCCATCCAAGGAAAATTGGGAGAGGTCAAAGGCAAGGATGGTATAATGATAGATTTTGCCATTCACTTTATGGGCATTCGAGAGAAAGCACAAGCCGATTTTTATACACTCAGTCCCAAAGTCCAAAATATTCTCACTGCATTTGTAAGTGGAATCAATGCATATGCTGCGACACATCCAGAAATCGTGCTGTTAGCAGATGCCTTTCCAATAAGCCGTTATGATGCTGCTGCTGGAAGCCTTTTAGGTCTCGTGGAGATATCGGGCGCAAGTAGCGATCTCAAAAAAATCATGGATTTATCCATATCCAATGACGAATCGGCTAACTTCCCCAAAGGTTCGAATGCCATCGCCCTGTCTTCCAAAAAAACGGATTCACACGAGACCTTTCTGGCAATCAACTCCCACCAGCCCCTAGAAGGATGGTACAGTTGGTATGAAGCACACCTCATCAGCGACGAAGGTGAAAATATTCTTGGTGGCACATTTCCCGGGGGCGCTACGATATTTCATGGCACTAATGAATACCTCGGATGGGCGCATACAGTCAATCACGCAGACTTTTCGGATGTCTATAAGTTGACCATGCACCCGGAAGATAAACTTTCTTACCTCGTAGATGGACAATACAAAACACTCGTTGAGAAGGAATACCGCAGTTGGCTAAAACTCTGGGGGCCCGTAAAAATACCAATCACCAAGACTGTATATAAGAGTGATTTTGGAGTGACTTTTAAGACTGATAAAGGTTTCTATGCTTGGAGATTTGCCGCGGCTGATGCTATTCGCTCTATAGAACAATGGTATCGTATGAACAGAGCAACAAGTTGGCAAGCGTTTAGAAGTGCTCTGGATATGCAAGCCATACCTTGTACTAACATAGTATATGCTGACCGAGAGGACAATATATTCTACATCAGCAATGGACGCATCCCAAAGAGAACACCACAATACGACTGGCAAGAGGTGCTGCCTGCTGACCAGAGTAATCTTAAATGGGATCATGGATACTGGCCGATAGACAGCTTACCACAAGTGCTCAATCCAGCCTGCGGATATGTCTTCAACACCAACAACTCTCCATTTGTCTGCACCAGTATTAACGACAGACCCGCATACTTCAGCCGATATCAAACCATGGGATTTCTGCCTCCTCAGTTAAACAATAATCGTAGTACTCGATTGCTGGAGTTGTTAGAAAAAGACTCCTCATTAAGCTATAACGAGTTTAAAGCCATCAAGTACGATCGACAATATCCCCGGCATATGACGCAACCTCATATGGTCAATCAAGAGCTATTGCTACACATCGACCCTATCCAATATCCCGATATCTCTGATGCTATCCTTATTTTAAAAAAGTGGAATAGAAGAACAGACCCGGACAATGAACAAGCTCTTTTGTACCTGATCACAGTCCAACAACTCAACAACATCCTCATTGAGGATAACCTCAAAACAAGAGGTACTCTGATCACCGAAGCACAAGGTGTCCAAGCCATCTCACAAGCAAAATCTATTCTGTTAGAACACTACAATACGCTTGAACTCCCTCTTGGCAATATCCAAAGACATATACGTGGCAGGGTTGATTTGCCTGTCGGAGGCGGCCCGGATGTATTGGCAGCTATCTACTCTGTTCCCATAGATAAACATCGATATAGAGCCCAAACCGGAGAGTCCTACATCCAGTTGGTTCGCTTTGCCAAAGACTCCTTGCCGATCATCGAAACCATCAATGCGTACGGATCTTCGGCCAATCCGGATGATCCGCATAGCACAGACCAAATGAAACACTATGTCAATCAAAAACTAAAACCCATGACCCTATCTCTCCAAGATGTAAAAAGTGAAGCCGTTAACGTATATCACCCATTGGGGGAGATAAATCAATTATAAACCCGTATCTTGATTTCCATTCACGCAAACTGACAAATGTGATCACAGATAAGAATAGATGCCCATGGGCTCAAAACGGACATCAATTGTACAAAGACTACCATGATTATGAATGGGGTGTCCCCGAATATGATAGTCGAGCCTTGTGGGAGAAGATGATTCTTGATGGAGCGCAAGCAGGACTAAGCTGGTGGACTATTCTTCAAAAAAGAGAAAACTATCGTGCCGCTTTTGACAATTTTGACCCAGAAAAAATCGCTCGATACGACGATGCCAAACGCCAAGAACTAATGAACAATGCCGGCATCGTACGGAATAGACTCAAGATAAATGCTGCTATTTCCAATGCTCAAGTGTACTTGGACTTAATGGAAAAAGAATCTTTCTCAGACTACCTGTGGACATATGTTGATGGAAAACCAATAGTCAATCACTTCAAAACCCTCATGGAAGTCCCCGCTTCAACAGCCCTAAGTGATACCATCAGCAAACAACTCAAAAAAGATGGTTTTAAATTTGTCGGAACTACTATCACCTATGCCTTTATGCAAGCTGTAGGAATGGTCAACGATCATCTTGTCTCTTGTCCCTGCCACAAACAATTAAGCTAACTCCTTCATGATCTGAACAAACTTGTTCATATCTTCTTCTGTATTGTAAACACTGGGAGAAACCCTTATAGCATCTCCTCGATACGAAACCACAATACCGGCTTTTGATAAGCCCCTCTTGATCTGATCTATATTCATATTGTCAGATATTCTGACCCCAAACAGATGACCTGCCGTATCCTCGGCAACCTTAAATCTATTTGCCCTCAACAACTCCTTGCATGGATCCGCCAACTTCTTACAATATGCCCGAAAGCGTTCAGGTCTCCACTCAATCACTTGCTCCATACCCGCTATCATCATAGGCAACAGAACAAAATTGGAGGCTTCTCCAACTTCATATCTCCGCGCTCCAGGCCTATACCGTTCTTGATATGATACCAAATTAGAGAAATCATCACTTTCAATTCGATTCAACCAACTATCCTCGATCGGATTACCTCCATTCAATCGAGTACTGTAGTATGCCATACCGATACTATATGCTCCCATCATCCACTTGTAGCTTGCAACAACAAGAACATCAGGATCTATATCGGCAACACTCAATGGATAGGCTCCGACCGATTGTGTGCCATCCACTACGAGATAACCGCCATACTGATGCACCTTTTGACTAATAGCTCGAAGGTCTATTATACTCCCATCAGACCAATGCACTTGAGGAATACATACTATAGCCGTCTGCTCATCAATGGCTTCTAACAACGAGATCGACAAATTTTTGGATATTAAATCATTGGAATACTGCTCAGCAACCACAACAAGCTCTGCTCCTACTTCTGTAGCTCTACGTGTCCATGAATAATAATTGCTGGGAAATTGCTCCCTAATCATCAGAATCTTTTGTCCACGACGCAAGGGTATGTTTTGAGCTGCATTAGCCATGGCATAGGACACCGATGGAACAACAACACATTGCGCGATACGAGCCGTATGAATCAACTGAGCAAATAACCCTCTCGCCCGCTCCAATGTATCAAAAAAATGATCTATTGAAATATCATTGGGTTGCCGTTTTTGTCGTATCCCCAGAATACCCGAAATCTCTGCCTTTCTTAACAAGGGAGACATATAAGCTCCATTGAGATACACACAATCCTTGTTCAAAAAAAATTTGTCGCGTTGACAATCTAACATATTATAACCTCATAGTGGACGCTAATTAAGATGAGCAGGACAATATTAAAACAATATTTTATCATCTCATGAAGGAAGGTAAATTTTAAAACCAATAATAGCTCAACGATAAGAAAATATCTCTATCCGAAGGACGTGTCATGTATCCACCAACACTTAACAATGAATAGTAAGCACAGAAACAAAAGTTAAATTGTCTCTATTTCTGTCATTTACATATTAAATATTTCTATATATCAAAATATTCTTAATATATTGCGGGCGGAAACTAATGTCTTGAAAACAAATGTACCTAACACCACTATCACCAGTGTTGCAGGAGATGTTGACTGTGATTCGCGATGAGCAATCTGCATACCTTCATACTTCCGAGGCCGCTGCCCTCAAAAAGTTCTTTGTTGAAAAAATTGCTAAGAACTTATTGGAGCGCAAGAAGATGCTCATTGTATTGCCCGATGCTATGGATACCATGGTTCCGGTCAAATTATTGTCCCAACATCATCTCGCTCACTTCACCCTCGATATATCTGATCACGAAGTTTTCTCAAAGTCTCAATTGGATCGCCTCAAAAGATTGGAACAATTGCAAGAAGTATCTCTTGAACCCGGTACTTTTAAGACATTGGAAATGCAAACTTCTGAGTTGCAGACTAAGATCCGATCTGCTCTAAATACATTGCATGAGCCAACAGAAACCGGCCCTTCTTTTAAGAATTTAATTCTTGACGTTGTCCATCTACCCGATATAGATATACCTATTCGCATTCAAAAGATGTTTTCTGGTTTTTCTATAGATCAAGCGACAATAGCCAATCTCAATCGACTACAACAATACCACAAATCCCATTACAATTATATCGACCATAGTACGGTCATAGCACCCGGTGTTTTTGAAGACCAAGAGACAATGGACAATGCTAGTGCCAAAATACAGAGTCTGTACAACTCACTCACAGAGGTGCTCAAACAAATAGAAAAATATCTCGATCAAATAAAAGATCAATTCTATCAGGCCATAGAGACCGAATCACATATCTGGTTGAGAGTCAAAGATGAATTAGAACTCAGTGTATTTGAGCATTCTGTGGGTGAACAAATATCGTCGTTTGAAGAGGTATATATATCTATTTTTGAACTCGCACAACCCATCCAATATTTAAAGCTTGACTATCATCGACAACCCTCATTGAATTGGGCTGAAGCTCCAATGATTTTAGATGCCATCACCTCGATGTTGAATCAACAAGACCAGATCGTCAATGATCTTTATGAAAGGCACATCGGACACCTCACCCCATTTAATGTTGATCAACCCGAATTGGGAGATGCCATTGAGAGAGCTACATCAATATTGCGTGCAATAGGCAATTGCAAAGTCTTGGATACCCATCATCCCAAGCGATACTTGCAAGTCGCTCATCTGATCCGACAAATGCGAAGCACTCAAAGAGAGCTAAAGTTGTCACTATTCACATTAAAGGATACACAATATTGCAAATATAGAAAGACCGCTTTACAATGTGATATCCCTCAAAATCTACTCTGGGAACTTGGAAACATTCAAGATTCCAGTTGGAAAGATTTGGCGATATACTACGCCCGAAAAAATCAAATCTCCAAGCGATTTAACAAGGATATAAAACATCTACCCAATTGGTATCTCTCATTGCGCAATTGTACTCGACAATTATATAGAGTCAGTATTCATGAGATACACAATAGATGGTGTAAGATTAGAAATCTCAGCATCGCCCATCTCAAGAATGAACATTGGGAGTTGTACCATGCCATCTGGAATCAGGGTGAAGCTACGCTCAATGCCCAATCTCTTTATAGAGAGTTAGGAAGCCACTTATCATCCTTCTGTCCGATATTGATCACTCGAGAGTCAGATCTTAAAACAGTGTATCAATTGTGTGGCTCCGATATGGATGAGATACTATATTTAGAAAGCAGGTCTGTTGATACCAAAATCATAAATTTTTTGGAGATTCCTCCCGAAAAACTCTTCGTTTTATCTTCTTATAATATGGATATCGCTGATTGGAAGATCCCATTGGTCAACCGTTTTTCGTCTGATATGGAATTGCCCACAAGACCCCTCCATACCTATATGAATAGCTCCGATCGCTATCGGCAAGCCGTATCGATAGCCGGCCATCTCGCTGACTTAGCCGATCATTGTTCAATCTATAAGTATCAAAACAAAATCATTGTTTCATTTGTCCATCCTAAACTCAACGATCTCATCACCCAACACCTAGATGTTAAACCCCAACACTTTTTATATCGATCTACTATAGAAATCGGTCACTTTGTAGAAGCTCTCATGTCTGATCAAGAAATAGTCCTCCTCGGCGAAAATCAACTCATCAACGATCTCAGAGTTGATTCTATCTCATGGCAACAACATATCATACAGCTCCTAAAAAAAATAGAGATCAAGATATACACTGTAGCCACTGCTGATTTATATGAAGATCGACAGAAAACATTGACCGAATTGGTCGAGCAACTTCAAGAAACACAACTAAATATACAAACTCCAGATAGACAAGATGTATCTTTGGTGGCAACTGGATGAGGTCTATTTTTTCCGTCCAGTGCTAAGTGATAACCTAGATTTACGTCTTGATCCAATTGAGCAATTACATCGATGAGATCCGTACGGATCATACCCGCCTCCCCAAGAGAGTATGGTGCATCGTAAGGCGTAAATGGCTCGATTTGACACCGGAAGAAATCGTACGCCAAAGCGCCATTTTACACCTCCTCAAGTTGGGATATCCACAAGGTAGAATCTCCGTAGAAAAAAAAATCCAAGTCAACTCTCTATCCAAGAGATACGATATTGTACTACACAATCGGACGGGAGATCCCATGATACTCATCGAGTGCAAAGCAATGCAGCAGCCCATTTATCAAGCCGCCTTGGATCAAGCATCCATCTACAACCTGCAGCTCAACAGTACCTATGTGTGGATCACTAACGGACATCACAACCTCGTTTACGCATTTGACAACAATATTAAAGGTTATATCCGCCTCAATGATGTACCGCCCTATCATACGCAAGACAAGCAGATCAACAACCAAAAGGTTCCTGATCTTGATCTATGGACTAAAGAAGCATTCATCACTCTCCTGCTCCTGCATGCCGCGCACGTTGACCTAGAATACTCAGAAGAAGAGCGTTCTTTTATTCTCAATCACACCGATAGAAGATCCCTTGCACAAGTAGAGCAATTTTACAATCAACACACCGATGCCCAAATATGGCTATATCTGAAACGCTACAATAAAGTTTTCTGTCCTGATCAACAAACCAAAGAGCATATTGCAACACTCCTACAAAATCTCTTTATAACAGATGGAGATCACAGCAAACTCGAAAAAGGCTTTAGCCATTTCTTTTTACACTACTTGTAAAAATAAGCAAGACCGCTATTGAGTAGGAACAATAGCTCTATTTGGCTTTCTAAAGCAACTCCAATACATTCTCAGGAGGTCTGCCCAATATCGCCCTTTGCCCATCAATGACAATGGGGCGTTCGATGAGTTTGGGGTATTGTACCATAGCATCTATCCATTCCTCCTCAGTCAATACTTTACCTTTAAAATGATCTTTATATATAGGTTCGGATTTGCGCACCAATTGCATTGCAGGAATACCGAGTTTTTTGAGAATATCTTCTAGCTCGGATCGAGTTGGTGCATCTACAAGATACAACCGAATATCGGGATCTATGTGTCGATCTCTTAAAATCTGCAAGGTTTCTCTACTCTTACGACATCGCGGATTGTGAAAAAATTTCATATACAATGTATTTTGTTTTACAACGAAAAAGACCCAATTTTGTTCGCTTAAGGAATCGTGAAGATACCCAAAAAACGATTTTCTTTTTAACGGTAATAGACCAAAAAATGTCAAAATCAGTTAATTATTCGCTTAGCTTAGTAACTTTGATTTCATTTGGTATTATATTATAACCGGCAATCTATTATGAAGACGCTTCCTATAATAATCTTAGCCCTGCTCCTTGCAAACAATTCATCGTATGCACAACGGAATTTTAATGTAGAGTTGAAGTCCCATATCCCTCAAGGGGATATACTAACCAATGATGTGTGGGGCTATGTAGATGACCAAGGTAGGGAGTATGGTATCGTTGGCACTCGCAAAGAGACCATCATATATGACCTGAGCAACCCAGCCAATCCCAGAGAAGTAAAACGTATAGGTGAGGCATTTTCCATATGGAGGGATTTTAAGACCTATGGCAACTTTATTTTTGTAGTGACGGATCAAGGGCAGGATGGTCTAAGAGTGATCGACATGACTCTTGCTCCGGACAATATATCCAGCTTTATTTGGACTGAAAGTATAAATATCAATGGTCAAAATACACCGCTTCAATCTTGTCATAACATATGGATTGATGATGAAGGCTATGCCTATCTCGCTGGCTGCAACGTCGGAGCCGGCGGCATATTGATTCTCAATATCGGTGCCGATCCATATAATCCACAATTTGTTGGAGTTGAGGATGAGCGCTATTCGCATGATGCCTTTACCAAGGACACCTTCCTCTACACATCTGAAATCCGTCAAGGCAACTTGGGCATTTACAGTATTGCAGATCGTATGAATCCCAAATTGATAAGCAGAACGACGACAAGCACTTCATTTACCCACAATGTTTGGGTCTCAGATGATGGGCAATACGCATTTACTACAGATGAGCGGCCATTTGCCTTTCTGGATGTTTATGATATTTCGGATCCCCGCAATCCTATCAAAATTGATACCTACCGACCCTCCCCAACCCAAGCGGTTGTACCACACAATGTACATTACATTGATGGTTTTCTGGTAGTATCATGGTACTCCGAGGGAGTCATCATACTCGATGCGCATCGCCCTGACAATCTCATCCGGGTAGGGCAGTATGACACCTATCCCGAACGCAATTCAGGAGGCGATGGATGTTGGGGAGCCTATCCATACTTTCCATCAGGACTTACCATCGCCAGTGATATAGTCAAAGGTTTTTTTGTTTTAAAACCCAACTATCAACGTGCTGCATACTTGGAAGGCAATGTTTTAGAGTTAGGATCTTTTGCTCCTATCAACAACGCCTTAATACAGATACTGGATACAGACCTAACAACAGAGCGATCTAACACCAACGGAATTTATAAAACGGGAAGCATTGATACCGGATCAATTCAAGTTGTTGTGTCACATCCCGAATACATCACAGACACTTTTGCAGTAGAATTGAAAAGTGGCCAAGTTACCGATAAGTCATTTTTGCTGCAAAGAAAGACAACTCAAATAATTACGGGATCCGTCAAAGATCCAAATGGACAGGTCATCCCGGAAGCATCAATTATCGTAATCACAAATGACACCGTCTTTAAAATCACATCTGATGTGGACGGACTGTATTCACTTTCTACTTTCTCGGGTCAAGCGACGATTCTTAGTGCAGCTTGGGGATATTTGGGGTACACACAAGACATCAATATTGACAAAAATATAAATCTGGACATCATACTCAATCCCGGCTATGAAGATGATTTTTTTGCTGATCTAGGCTGGAGTGTGACAGGTGACGCCAGCTCGGGTATTTGGGTATTAGATCGTCCGTTGGCTACAATTTTTGATGGTCAATATTCTAACGTCAATGAAGACCTTCCCGATGACTTGGGAGATCAATGTTATATCACCGGCAACGGAAGCCCCTCCGCGTCCATAGATGATGTCGATAATGGATCTACCATCCTACTTTCTCCTATCATCAATCTCGCTCAATATCAATATCCCGGCATCCAACTTTCTACATGGTTTTACAATGCCGGCGGATCCAGTATAGGCAATGATACCATGCACATCAATCTCATCTCTGAAGATACCAGAGTCCGCGTCGCCGCTATCATTCAAGGGGATGCAATTGCCACCGAATGGAGAAATCCCATCATCGTAGAAATAGGCAAATACTTTGACAATCCTCAAGAGATACAAATTGAAATCGTTGTAAGTGATCTACCACCTCAAGGGCATATCGTTGAAGGAGCGATAGATGGATTTAAGGTGATAGAAGTTGACCGTACAACCCCAACAGATGACATTGGAGAGTCTGATAATCTTACGATACATCCCAATCCCGGAACACAATTTATCGATTTGACTCTCGACTCCGGTGACATCATCCACACCGTCGAAGTGATTCATATGTCGGGATATGTACTGCGATATAACAACGTCTCGAACAACAGAATAGATATTGGAAACTTATCTCCTGGGATTTATAACTTACGTCTGTGGGCAAACGATCAACAATATTTGAGTCGCTTTGTAAAATTATAATCCGGAATAATGAATCATACACCTTTGCTAACTATCGTAATTGTCTTGTGTCTAACAAGTAGTTGTAAATATAATAACAATCCTGTGAGACCGGACACCACATCTACTGAATCGGAATTTTCAACATTAGGTATAGATCAAGAGACCTTTACAAACCTTCTAGGAAAAGTAGATCACATAGATGCTACTTTCTATAATCTACCATTGAGTATGAATCAAGACGGTAAGAATGTCTCTTATCAAGACTTACAATATGTCTCTTCCAAACCCGTCGAACAAATTCCCGACAATTGCACACCATTGGCGCGTAAGATATTCTTGTCAGAAGGAGAGATCCTCATGGAAGCAGATGTCTATTACTCCAAAGAATGCCAGTTTATAGTTTTTATAAAAGACGAAAAAAAACTCTATGGCAACTACTTTACTCAAGCAGGTATGCTCTATTATGAGAAATTACTGCTACAGATAGAAGCAAGCAAGCCCGAAGGCATTCTATAAGCCCCCCATTCACATCGATCTACGATACTTGCCCCCAACACTGAATAAGGCATTGGTCATCTGACCCAATGAACAATACTTGCTGGTCTCCATCAGTTGGCTAAAGATGTTGTCGTGTTGCAAGGCACATTCTTGCAATGCTGACAGATACTCTGAAGCTCGATCCCTGTACGACTTGTGCACTTCTTCTAAATTGGAGATTTGAAGTTTCTTTTCTTCTTCGGTGGCTCGTATGACCTCTACAGGAATCATCGTTGGAGAACCATCCGACGCAAGAAATGTATTGACACCTATAATAGGATATTCGCCCGAATGTTTTAAGGTCTCATAGTAGAGACTTTCTTCTTGTATAGTACTACGTTGATACATTGTCTCCATAGCTCCGAGCACACCTCCCCGTTCGGTAAGTCTGTCAAATTCAGACAATACCGCTTCTTCAACAAGATCCGTCAACTCTTCGATAATAAATGAACCTTGAAGGGGGTTTTCGTTTTTGGTCAACCCCAATTCATGATTTATAATCATCTGAATTGCGATAGCTCTCCTTACACTATCCTCTGTCGGTGTAGTAATCGCCTCATCGTATGCATTGGTATGTAAGGAATTGCAATTGTCATAAATAGCATACAAAGCCTGCAATGTCGTTCTTATATCATTGAATCCTATCTCTTGGGCGTGCAACGAACGACCTGAAGTCTGAATATGATACTTTAGTTTTTGAGATCGCTCATTGGCACCATACTTATACTTCATCGCCTTAGCCCATATTCTTCTGGCCACCCGCCCTATCACAGCATACTCCGGATCAATCCCATTGGAAAAGAAGAACGAAAGATTGGATGCAAAATCATCGATATGCATTCCTCGTGATAAATAATATTCCACGTAAGTAAATCCATTGGATAGCGTAAAGGCCAACTGGGAGATCGGATTGGCACCGGCCTCTGCGATATGATAACCCGATATGGAGACAGAGTAAAAATTTCTAATCTTATGATCGATAAAATATTGTTGAACATCTCCCATCAATTTTAAAGAAAACTCCGTGCTGAAAATACAAGTATTCTGTGCTTGATCTTCTTTTAAAATGTCCGCTTGCACTGTCCCTCTGACGGATCTAAGAGTACGCTCTTTGATGTCATTGTATATATCCTCAGAAAGCACCTGATCCCCTGTCAATCCCAAGAGCATTAACCCCAATCCGTCATTTCCCTCAGGCAGTTCTCCATCATATTTGGGTCTCTGCATACCTCGCTCGTCGTAGCACTCAACAAATTGTTTTTCAACGAGATCACCGAGACCCTTCTCACGGATATAACGCTCGCATTGCTGATCAATCGCGGCATTCATATAAAATGCACATATGATGGCCGCAGGCCCATTGATCGTCATGGAAACCGAAGTCTTGGCATCACATAGATCAAATCCGGAATACAACTTTTTGGCATCATTGAGCGTACTGACATTAACACCAGAATTGCCTACCTTGCCATATATGTCCGGTCGATAATCCGGATCATCTCCATAGAGCGTCACCGAATCAAATGCCGTCGAAAGTCGTTTGGCAGGTTGCCCATATGATAGATAATGAAACCTCCGATTGGTGCGCTCGGGACCTCCTTCGCCGGCAAACATACGCGTAGGATCCTCCCCCTTGCGTTTAAAAGGAAATACTCCGGATGTATATGGAAAACTCCCGGGAACATTCTCCTGCATGACCCACTTCAATATATCTCCCCAATCCTTATACTTGGGTAGCGAGATTTTCGGTATCTTATTATGTGATAGACTCTCAGTGAAATTTTCAACCTTGATTGCCCTATTGCGTACTTGATATGTAAAGGTCTCCTCACGGTAGGATTGTATAAGCTGCGGCCACTGCTCGATAATCTCCATCTCACGACTTCCGAGATCTTTAGAAAGACTTTCTACTTTGGATTCCAATATTTCCAATTCCGCTTCTTTAGAAAACAATTGGAGAGCCTTGTTCAAGGCATAAAGCTGGCTTGCGATTTCACTCTTTTGAGCTACTCTAATGTCATAATTGCGATTACTGTCAGCTATCTCGGAGAGATAACGTACTCTGGATGGAGGTATGATGTATTGTTTCGAACCCGCCTTGGTTTGCCAATCCGATCCTACTTCTTCGTCAAGCAATTTCCTGACCAGTGTCTTAAACAATAAATTGACACCGGGATCATTAAATTGAGATGCTACTGTTCCGTAAACAGGCATTGACTCGACAGGCTCTTCCCATAAATCATGATTGCGTTGGTATTGCTTTTTTACATCCCTCAATGCATCCAATGCTCCTCGTTTATCAAATTTATTTATAGCAATGAGATCGGCAAAATCCAACATATCAATCTTTTCCAATTGCGAAGCCGCTCCAAACTCGGGAGTCATCACATACATTGAAAAATCAGCATGATCAACAATCTCAGAATCTGATTGGCCTATACCCGAAGTCTCCAGAATAATCAAATTATAGCCTGCGTATTTTAAAATGTCAATGGCCTGATCAATGTCAGCGGATAAAGCAGCATTGTATTGTCTCGTCGCTATCGAACGCATAAACACATTGGGGTGAGATATGGCATTCATCCTGATCCGATCTCCCAGCAAGGCACCCCCCGTTTTGCGTTTGGAAGGATCCACAGAGATGATACCAATCGTTCGATCCGGAAATACCTGTAAAAATCTCAATACAATCTCATCAACCAAACTAGACTTTCCCGCCCCTCCTGTTCCTGTGATCCCCAAGACAGGTATATCAACATCCGCAATGACGCCACGCAATTCCTTCATCCACCAATCCCTTGAATTGACATCGTTTTCAGCTGCCGAAATCGCCCTGCCCAACTCATATGGATTGGATTGCACCAACTTACTCAGGTCTCCGCGAAAATCATTGCCCAAGGGTCGATCACATAGCGACAACAAATCATTGATCATCCCTTGCAATCCCATCCTTCTGCCATCATCCGGTGTATATATACGTACAATACCATAATCATGCAACGCTTGAACTTCACTCAAAAGAATCGTCCCTCCTCCTCCTCCAAAAATCTTGATCTGTCCTGCACCCTTCTCCTGAAGCAAATCATAGGCATACTTAAAGAACTCCATGTGTCCTCCTTGATATGAAGTGATCGCTATACCTTGTACATCTTCCTGAATGGCCGCCTCTACTATCTCATGAACAGGACGGTTGTGCCCCAAATGTATCACCTCCGCACCCGAACGTTGAATGATCCGTCGCATGATGTTGATGGCAGCATCGTGACCATCAAACAAAGATCCGGATGTCAGTATCCTAATCTTATTCTTAGACTTATAAGGTGCTATTTTATCCATATAGGCGTACTAGATAGTGTCAAGTATTAAACTTCCGATCCGAAAACTGATTGAGTAGATCTTGGGTATCCAAAATGGTCGATTCCGCATCGTACTCCAATTGCAACCCCTCGGCGAGTGTAGTCCTATAACCACCGTCATACAATCTCTTGATACGCACAATGGTATCATGGCTGTTTTCTAATATCTCATCACATATCTGTTGGACAGCATGCGTCAACTCATCTGATGGGTATGATCGATTGACCAGTCCAATCCGCTCAGCCTCTACCCCCTTTATACGCATGGCTCGAAATGTCATCTCCTTGGCTCTATGCAAACCTATCCGGCGCGCCAATCTTTGTGACATCCCCCAACGCGGCATGATCCCCCACTTAGCATGTGTATCTCCAAATTGCGTATCATGTGTGCAATAACATATATCAAAAAACATCATCAATTCGAGCGCTCCTGTAAAACAATAACCATGTACTTGTGCGATGGTTACCTTGGGAAGGTTAAGGATCATCTTTCCTACTTTGTCACCCAATTGCATAAATGACCCCTGAGCTCCAAATCCGTCCGCTTGAGTCGTCTTGAGATCGACTCCCGCAGAAAATGCTCTACCGGAACCCAAAAACACAACAATGCGAATGTCATTGTCCCTAACAATATCGTTCAAGGCGGATTCTATCTCCTCGAGCATCGGCTCATTGAAGGCATTTAACTTGTCCGGACGATTAAAAATCACCCTTGCAACATCTGTGCGTCGCTCCAATATGATATGCTTATACTCCATGTGATGCGATTTAATAATTTAGAAAATAGAAGATTTTATAACATACTGCCCAAATGAACCTCCCAACGATTCATAATACTCCATTCCAAAATAATTGATAAATGATTCAATACCCCGATCCGTAAAATGCGGAAGCAATAGACTCCACATGATCTTGTCCCATCCGGGAGAAACCACACCACCACTGATATCACTCGTTATCAACCAATAAAAGGATACCATCCAATACGTCTGACTGATATTATAGTACGTGCCAGATACCCGCTCTTCATGCATGTTGCCAATCTGAATAGACAGTTGAATCATATCCATCTGGCGTTGGATGTTCTCCTTGCGAAATTTCCGTATATGCTCGTTGACAATCGGATGCAACAGAAGCTGACGATTAAAGAATATAAAAGCATACCGTCGTTGTAACTGATGCAAACCCTCCGTGGCATCATAAAGACTCTTCCAAGATGGTACACTCAGAGCTGCATCATACAGATTCTTGTTCTCCGCAACCATCTCCTCCACCAAGGCGTAAAGCAAATCCTCCTTTGTCTTGAAGTAGTATGTGAGATTGCCACGTGAAATACCAATCCGCTGCGATAAGGTATAAAGAGTCGGAGCTCCAAATCCCATTTGGTTGAACAATTCACGACTCGTGCCAATAATTTTATCTCTTGTTTTAACACTTTGAGGCATAGAATATTCGGATTTTATGTAAATTTAGTCAAAAATGCTAATATTTAGTCACTAATGCTATTTTTGTTGCTATTGTCTCTTTTTTATGAGCAACATATGCCATCTTGACACCTCAATTAAAAGCGGCTAGTGCAATAAATAATTCAAGATCCAATGTATAAGAATCTCCAAATCCCCAGACGCCCTTATCAAAGTGAAGAGCACCAAATGGTTCAGGATGCCGTTGACCAGTTTATCAAAAATGAAGCGCTTCCCAATTATGAAAAATGGGAGAAGGAAAAAATGATCCCCAAATCCTTTTGGCGGCAAATGGGAACTCAGGGTTTTCTCTGCATGGATGTGCCTGATACATATGGAGGAGGTGGGTGTGACTTTACTTTTAGCGCATTGATTCTCGAACGGCTGCGTTACGCCGGTATTGATTTTGGAGTAGCCGTACACTCAGACATAGTGGCTCCATACATCCTCAACTATGGTACAGAAGATCAAAAACAACGATATCTAACCCGAATGGCGCAAGGTACTATGATCGGAGCCATCGGAATGACAGAACCAAGTGTGGGGTCGGATCTCAAAGCCTTAAAGACAACAGCACAAGACCGGGGTGACCACTATCTAATCAATGGTTCTAAAACATTTATTACCAATGGATATGTCTGTGACTTTGTTGTAGCTGCATGCCGTACCAACACCGGTACCCCTCAAGAAGGAATCAGTCTCATCATCATTGATGCAGACATTGATGGATTTACCAAGGGTCATCCATTTGATAAAATCGGTGCCCGAGCCCAAGACACTTGCGAGCTTTTTTTTGAAGATGTCCGTGTTGCCAAATCCAATCTCTTGGGTGAGGAGGGCAAGGGGTTTGCATATATGATGAATGAACTGCCACGCGAACGACTCGGTATAGCCATCGAAGCCATCGCAAGCACAGCCGGAGTGCTTGATGCGACGCTTGCATATGTCACAGAACGCAGGGCGTTTAACAAGGCGCTGTATGAATTTCAAAATACACAATTCAAACTCGCCGATTGTGCAGCAGAATTGCAAGTATATCAATCCTATCTCGATCATTGTATCGAGTTGCAATCAGCCCACAAGCTCACACCTACCCAAGGTGCTATCGCCAAATTGAAAGCTACGGAAATGTATGGCAAAGTCGTCGATGAGTGCCTGCAACTCCATGGAGGATACGGATTCATATGGGAATATGCCGTAGCAAGAAGTTATGCAGCTTCACGTGTCACACGCATCTATGGCGGCACAAGCGAAATAATGAAACTCATCATTTCTCGAGCCTTGTTCAAGGATGCATACATGGCCGACAAAAAATAAAAATTAGACCACTTTTATAGTTTACAATTTATAAAAATAACTATTATGAGATTAGAAAATAAAATTGCCATTGTAACGGGTGGATCACGAGGTATCGGAAAGGCCGTAGCCGAACTATTTGCACAAGAGGGCGCTACTGTATATATCTGGGATCTTCTGGACGCAGGTGAAGAAACAGCAGCCAATATTAACAAGAATGGAGGAAAAGCCATCTTTCAAAAACTCTCTGTTACTGATAAAGTAGCAATAGATACAGCAGTAACGCACATCATGGATCAAGAGGGACGCATAGATATCCTCATCAACAATGCAGGCATAACCAGAGATCGATCTCTGATCAAAATGAGCCAAGAAGAATGGGATGCCGTGATCGATGTCAACCTCAATGGCGTCTATCTATGTATTAAGGCCGTCGCACCCATTATGAAAGAACAAAAGTACGGTAGAATCGTATGTGCCTCTTCCACTACGGGAATCAATGGCAACTATGGCCAGATCAACTATGCTGCAACCAAAGCGGCACTAATAGGCATGACCAAAACCCTTACTCTTGAACTCGGCCCTTATGGTGTCACTTCCAATTGTATCGCCCCTGGATATACCAAAACTGCCATGACCGATGCCATTCCAGATCATATCAGAGAGGCAGCCATCCAACAGATCCCCATGCGCATGATCGCAGAGCCCATCGATCAAGCTTACGGATACCTTTACTTAAGCTCTGATGAGGCGAGATTTGTGTCCGGTATCTGCTTGACGATAGATGGTGGCTACTCGAGACGATAGTTATTACCATCGTCCATCATTACTATAAATTGATAAGAGGGACAATCGTTGTAAAGCGATGATCCCTCTTACTTTTTTTTGAACAAGGAGAATAGGTATTAACCCTTCTGTTGTCCCTTGGCTGTGCGATCTTCCAACGGTGGAGCGGGTGTATGAATCCCATGTTGTGTTTTCAACAATTTCATCACTTCCTCAACCACTCTTTCTAATTGTGGATCCCTTCCTTGCATCAACATATTGGGATCATCCCACACTTCTATGTCAGGACTGACACCTTCTCCTTCCCAAAACCAATGACCATCATTGTCATACAACCGAGCACCCGGTACAGTGATGCCGCCTCCGTCCAACAATCGATGTCCTGTAGCCGGACCAACGAGTATGCCCAATGTCCGCTCTCCCACGATAGGCCCCGCTTGTAACTCTTGAAACGCCCATGGCAAACCATCCCCTCCCGATCCAGCCCAACCATTGATCAACATTCCCATAGGACCCGTATTGGTCTTATTGGGAAATATATGATCACGGCCGTGACGCCAATGGAGATTATAAACGACTGGCCGCTGCAACAATTCCAAAAATCGATCAGCCAACTGTCCTCCGCCATTGAAGCGTTCATCAATGATAAACCCTTCACGGTCTAACTGTCCGTAGAACATCCGCACCAATTCTAATTGCCCCAAGCCAGATGTATTGGACATATAGATGTATCCGAGCTTCCCGTCAGACAGTTCTGAAACCTTCTTCCTATTTTCTTCCATCCATTCCAGATGACGCAACTTACTTTCTTCTTGTAAGGTGAGGCACTTTATGATATACTCCTTGGCATCGACCTTTTTGCCCGTTGAACTCACCATTAAGGATACGGTCTTGCCTGCCAAACCCAAGAATGGCGCATATGCTTCTTGATCACTATCCAGGGGAACTCCATTGACCGATAAGATGTAATCTCCTTCTTTGATATCCACACCCGTCTGATCAAATGGCGAACGCACCTCGGCATCCCAAGCCGCAGGGCGTACGATACGTTTTATTCGATACAGATCTCCGGATTGCTCCCAATCAATGCCCAGATAGCCAGTAGGTTGTGGTTTGACACGTTCTACATCACCACCAAAGGTATATGTATGCCCCGCACTCAGTTCGGCACAGAGATTGGAAATGATAAACGATACATCCCACCTCGTCCGTGCATCATCAATCAGTGCACCATAGCGTTCCTTCATGGCCTTCCAATCCAATCCATGCATATTGGGATCATAGAAAAAATCCCGATGCCTGCGCCAAGCATCATTGAACAATTGACGCCATTCTTCCCGGGGTACCCATTGCATCACAAGTCCGTCGATCGGTATTGGATCTTTGATTTTTTGTTTTGGTTTGGGATTGATGATGCCCATTTTACCATGTGACCTCACCAGTATCTGCTTGCCATCAGCAGTCAAGCTAAAATCATCTACACCTTCTATAATGGTTTTCTCCTCTCGCTCTTTTGTATCGTAAAGGATGAGTGATACATCGTTTTTCTCAGAACCAGTATTGGGATATCTAGCATAA
>JAJRXG010000295.1 GCA_024276375.1 Bacteroidota bacterium
GAAGTTCATTTTTCTCTTAATAGCAGCGCTATTGAGAGGAAAATAGCTAAAGTATAGCGAAAAAAGAGCCTTTTTTAGCCAAAATTGATACCACCTGAGTAGTTACTTTTGAAGCATAGCAGCGCTACGGCGAAAAAAATAACGGAAATATGACGGGAAAAGTGTTTTTTTTAGCCAAAATGACGCCTACCTGAATAGTAACGATTTCGTAAAACATACCTCTGAATCTGCTCCAAGTTCTTAAGACTACTTCTGATGATCCAGCTCTTGTGTTTATTATTCCACCGACTAAGACCACGTAAGAACTTCATGTCATCCACTTGATAAGGTATAGACACATGAAATACTGTGCCATGCCATGATACTTCGCATGATGATTCCGTTGAATCCAAAGGCTTGGTCGCACTCAGGTTAATAGTCCATAGAGAGAGCCGCAGAACATACATCAAAAACGAAGTCGTTCAACCCTCTCACCCTCTCGGACGATAAGTAGCCTTCAATCTAAGGTCAATATTGCGAGAGATACCGAGTTGATCTACATCGAGGGTCAACATAGAAGGAAGACGTTCTTTCATCATTTTATTAATGGTCTGAACACTTGCTTCTTCAATAACAATCGTAAGTGCAGCGTCGGCACTTAGCGTACCATCACCATTGATTCTGATGTTTCCATGTGCTTCTGTAAGTCGCTTGTATCCTCCGATGCGAAGGAAGCCTTTGACATGAACGGGATAGACACCGGGACGTTCCCACTTAATGGTAGATGCATTGATGATATCCCCTTCAAAAGTAAACTTGCTAAATTCATTGAGGTTCACGCGTTTGCTATTAAAGGCTTGATCCAAGGCGCCAAAATCAAACCGGAATGATTTCATGAGACCTTTGAAAGTCACCTTGCCTGATGCCGGAATCACTTCACAGTAAACTTGATAATTGTCCGCAACAATGTTTTTAAATCGGTTTTTGGATTCGACATGTAAGTGTCCTGTACGTGAGACATATTTGCTCGGAAGCGTAAAACTGAGAGTAATACTCACTCCGATCAGTGCAAAAAGTAGTAATCTAATCACCATAAGCGTCCATTTTCTTCATTATCAACGCAAAAATCGTGCATAAGATCTATATTTTACTATAAGTATCTGTTAAATATTTTTAAGATACGAGAGACTGTCTCTTATTTATTGGTTAGATTGACAACCATCATTATTGATGGTTACTTCCACCTCTTGCGGTACTTCAAATCCCGGATAGAGTTCTATTTCTGGAGCATCCAACACCGTTGCTTGACTGAGCAACACAGTGCCTTCAGATTGTATCATCATTTCTGCGACATATTGACCTCCGCCGCTTGTGGAGGAGATCGTTACAAAAGAGACACAAGGATCCGCTACAACAGTTCCTGTTAATTTAAAGTTGTCCAAGGCTACCATTCCGGTCCACTTACCGTTGTCACCATCTGAATACACAAATCTCAAATGAAATTGGTCATTTTGATAAGCAGTGACATCTATGGTGGCATGTGTAGTGCATTGAGATTGCCAGACGTTATACCAAGGGCATGTACTATCTTCATCAGTAAGAATATTGACATAAGAAGTACCGTTCCACGCATCGACTGTAAAGTTGCTTTCGTTGATTGACTTGCCATCTTCAAAAGAATGAAAATTATAATCAAATTCTACAATCACTTGGTCATAATCAATCGTATTGTAGTAAGGGGAGGTGAGTGTTACAATCCCCGAGTACCAAGTTGGATCAAATATATCATCATCCATTACGGCCATGCAAGTGCCGTCAATAGTCAACAAAGAACCGGTATTGGAACTATTATCATAATTGGCAAAGGTGCGATTGGCATCCAGAAATTTCCAATTGTATTGAACCAATGGATCGCCACCATTAATGATAAGATTATTGGTGGTTGTGGATTGCCAACCTAGGGGCAGGGTACAAGCATCGAAATTCTCAATTTCAACTAAAGAACAATCTGGATTGGGTACATTGTACGTTACACTTCCTTGACATCCTCCATCACTACCATCAGTTGCGGCGACTGATAAGGTCTGATTGATCTCTCCGGTGGCTTCAAGATTGGGAATGAGAATGGTCTGTGGGCTCACAGACCAAGGAAAGTAATAGGAGTTTCCGCCTACGAGCAGATCAAATCCCGCAGCATTGCCTCCTCCTCCGTGGAGGATCGTCACATAGAGATCATATGTCGAAGGTGATCCGGGATTGCAACCCGAAGTGACAACACCGGTGATTTCAGAGCAAGAACCGGTAAGGCACTGATCAAGACAGGCATAACCCCCCAGTGCATCATTAATGACAGATATGGATTGTGCTGACCAAGAACTCGTGTTCTGTGTGATACTTGCAGCCATGATATTACCATCGGAACTATCGTGTCCCGACCCGAAGTTGTGCCCTATTTCGTGAGAGGTCAGCACTCGAAGACTCCACTGCGTTGTAGAAAACTCTTCAAGGACATGGTATCTGGCACTTCCACATACTACACCGACCCAAGCTAAACCCGCGACAGCGTATAGTTTCTCACCTGTGGTACTTGTAGCCCATATATCTTGTGCCGTCCAAAATTGCCCCAAATCATGGTTGGCACTAAATCCTGTAGGGCCCCAATTGGTAAAATTGTCTAGCAAGACACCGGCATCCAGACTTGAGCCCCAAGGGTCGCAAGTGCTACATTCTGACGCATAATGTTCGACGATCTCAAATCGTATATCAGAATTAAAAGCTCCTGTATAATCGCCCTCTACGAGATTCATCAGGGCTATCGTCTGATTGATTGCCTCTTGTGTTGTGTTGTGAGATGCTGCTGTGACATAGCTATAATCCATGGCGATCGCCAGCTCTACAGTTTGACAAGTGATTGCTTTTTGTGAAGGAGCGATTTTGCCCACTTTGTC
The DNA here is from genome assembly GCA_024276375.1 of Bacteroidota bacterium. Lineage (GTDB taxonomy): Bacteria > Bacteroidota > Bacteroidia > Chitinophagales > Saprospiraceae > JAJRXG01. The sequence goes on from JAJRXG010000295.1 coordinate 2,928, forward strand.
ATTGACGGCATTTGAGGCACAGATGCGCTGGCCGGAATCCTTGATAACATCTTTTTCGAGATATACGACAAGGGTATTCTTGGGAAGACTTGCGTCAAATGTTTTGGCAGGTTCAATCCAAATGGTTGATTGTCCGGTTTTAATATATCCGTATAGATACGCATCTCGAATGGCCAATCTCACCTGACTTGTCGGATCATCGGGAATATTCCCGGCATATGTTTTTATCAATTCCATCTCAGCTTCAAAAACACCTTGAGCTGTAGCGATCCGGGTGCGATGCTTCGAGCTGATAAGATTGTGAAGGGTCAATGAAATTGTTTCGTCTATCAACCCTTCTATTTGTAAGGTCAGATCCAATTCTTGATTGCCCGAGACCTGATCAAACGGAGTCGAAAAGTGCGGACGAATGAGATTGTATTCTCGAAAGTATTGGTGCAATTCATCACCATAGCTTTTGTAAGTCAGTTTTACACCTTTGATATTGAGGTCTTGAGCATCTGCGGATACCGCAATATACAAGGAGGTAAGCAACACTATACAGAAACGCAAGCAGTAGATTCTTATCATAGTTTTTGTTCTCAGATTGGTCTTTATCCGAGTCTGTGGGATCAAACAGAACTCGAGTTAACCATACTTTTTTATTAATTTTAGTTTACTATGTTCATGGTGAGTTTTGAGTTTAAAAGAGATTTTTATCTAGCGCGCCATAAAAAGTTTTTGGCAATCAATTTTATTTTTAGTTATTGCATGGATCAATTTCTATTTGGAGTTCTGCGGTGTGTGCAGATTGAAACCCTTGGTTAAGCGTCACCTCCAAACCGGCTTGCAAGTGTACGGTTTGGTTTATCTCAACAGTTCCTGCTGCTTCAATACTATTCACCGCATGATATTTTTTGTTTCCAAGATTTCCGGAGAGACTTAGACTTTGAAGACAGTCAATCTCATCGGCTACCCCTATGCGTATTTCACTTATGGCACTACATATACCACCATAGTTAGAAAGTATGGTGATCAGCATATATCGACCTCGTTGTGACAACAGAGGGCCGTCCACTCCATTGTAGTCCGGAGATCCTGAGGCCATCGGTAGAGTGTAAGTCGCTGCTTGAGTCCAATTAAAACCATCATCGGATAGATCAATGACGATATCTTGAGCCCCTTGGGTCAAATTGCCGGGATGGTTATAATTCCAAAAATGAAGTTGCTCTATCGCATAATCAAAAGTAAAGTCATACAGAATCCAATGTCCGGGCGGGCGTAAAGTGTTGGGGTTGGGTGCGGGAGTGCACGAAATCCAACCACTTTCAAGGCTTGTGTTATGCCGATCAGTGTTACACTGCCCCTGACACCAGGTGCACAGCGTAAATGTTGCTATCAAGATACAATACTTCATTCTCTTTTAACTGCAAATCTAATTTGGTTGGTCAGTGCTAACAGTTAGAGCTTACCCGTAGTTTTTACGCAGCGGGATTATTCTATTGATATGCACACAATATGCCAATTGACTACAATGGGAGATTTTTCTCATATTTTTATTTATTTATATATGAAGATAGCCGACCCAACATGTATGAGATATTAAGAGTGAGCCCACTTCGGAAGTTGACTATTTTCATAAAATGAATTATTTCAAATGAGATTTGCGCTTTTCGAGATTCAGTGATGCTTTAGTACATTCACAACTAAAAGAATTCCGACTGACAAATACTGTAGTACCTGAAATCAATAGAGTATAAAGGCCTAATCCTTATAGGCATACCGCGTTTGGTATCTGTTTAGTTCATTGAGAAAAGTGCAAAGGTCACCGGTCTTCCAAACAATAGGGAGGTCAAAAGAAGCACTTTTGGTTCTGTGAGCTTTTGGAGTGGGATCAAAAGTTATAACACATGGGATGGAGGTTACTATTCAGGTAGGCTTCATTTTGGCTAAAAAAAACACTTTTCCCGTCATATTTCCACTATTTTTTTCGCCATAGCGCTGCTATGCTTCAAAAGTAACTACTCAGGTGGTATCAATTTTGGCTAAAAAAGGCTCTTTTTTCGCTATACTTTAGCTATTTTCCTCTCAATAGCGCTGCTATTAAGAGAAAAATGAACTTCGTTTAGCAAAAAAA
>JAJRXG010000296.1 GCA_024276375.1 Bacteroidota bacterium
AAGAAGGAGAAGCTCTTGTCAGAATCGCCAATCTCAAAAAATATAGAATCGAAGCTTCTAGCTCCGATCGTAATTCAAGCAAAATACAAGTGGGTATGCCTGTGAAGGTTCGGATTAATAGAATTGATCTCGATGGTTATATCTCCACGATTCTTCCTGCTCTGGAGAATAACACCATCAAGTTTTATGTAGAACTCAATGATCCCAATGCGGATATATTGAGACCTAATATTAGGACTGAAATATATATCATAACAGATAGTAAAAAAGGTGTGTTAAGACTAAAGAATGGACCGGGAATAATGGGTGCGGCAAGTCAAGATGTATATGTCGTGGAAGACGGAAAAGCGGTTAAAAGAAGAATCAAAAAAGGTCTTGTTAATAGTGACTATGTTGAAGTTATTTCAAACCTCTCCGAAGGCGAAAAGGTAATCATCTCTGACACAAAGGATTTTAGTCATCTGGATGAATTTATACTCAAAGACTGATGAGCATGGATGTACATAGAAAACAACTATCCCATCGCCTATGGGTATGGATCATCACAATACTGTTTTGGTTACTCGTTCAAATCATTTTGCCCAAGATAACAGGAGCTATGATGGCACAATCGAGCCTTACACTCCAAGAGGTTTTGTCCAGAGCAGAACATCAGTCCGTTTACAAATATCAAGCCGATGCCGATAACAAAATCGCTCATTCGAAATGGGCATTTTTTAAAACAAATCTTTCTCCCGGCGTAAACCTTGATATGCTGATCCCCAACCTTATTAAGACCTCCCAAGAGATTACACAACCGGATGGATCCATAGCATTTCAGTCAGTCTCTCAAAACAATTCCAGCATACAACTCGGGCTACAACAAAATATAGTGGCCACCGGCGGCACTCTGTTCATCCGAACGCAATTGCAGAGATTTGATGACTTTTCCTTGGATACGAAACAATATAATGGCATACCATTCCGGATAGGTTTTACCCAGCCACTATTTGGATATAACGGACTAAAATGGGACAATAAGATAGAGCCACTAGTGCTAAAGGAAGCTGATCGAAAATATGTCATAGATCTCGAAAACATACACTTAAGAGCCACTAGTGTGTACTTTCAATTGCTGACGGCACAAGTCAATGAGGACATAGCTATGACCAACAAAGAAGTCAACAACAAGCTTCTTGATATCGCTAAAGAGCGCTTTGCGCTCGGTAAAATATCACGCAATGAATTATTGCAATTAGAGCTAGAATACAGATCAGCAGTTAAAAATCTATCAATTGCACAATATGACGTAGAATACGCACGAGGAGCGCTTTACACTTTTTTGGGACAAAACACGGTTGAAAATATTCAATTGGAGATTCCCTTGCCGATGGATCAAACCATAAAAATAGATCGTCAACGAGCCTTTAAGTATGCTCAAGATAACAGACCGGAAGTGATAGCATTTGATAGAAGTATAAAGGAGGCCGACAGGGATATCAATCGTACCAAAGTGGCATACGGTGTACGTGCAGATTTGTTTGCCAGTTTTGGCTTCGCAAGAGGAGCCCAAACTGTCAGCGAAGTTTATACTTCGCCCATATCTGAACAACAAGTACAATTGAACTTAAGTATTCCAATTCTCGATTGGGGTAGGAGAAAATCAGCAGTTGGAATTGCAGAAGCACGCAAAGAGCTGCTCATACAACAAATCGTACAAGATCTCCTTGATTTTGACAATGAGATTCATCAAGTGATCGGTCGTTGGGAGCAATTGCAAAAAGAGGTGATGTTCCAAAAAGAAATCCAATCGGTCGCTGCCGATCGTTTTGAGATATCACGTCAGAGATATGTCCTTGGAGACATCAGCATTACAGATCTTACAATAGCACAAAGAGAAAAAAATCAAGCCCAACGGGATTACATTGTCACATTGCAATCCTATTGGGAGACATATTATCTCATCCGCAAACTAACTGGATATGATTTCAAAAATAACATCGCGATTCAAACAAAGCATACACTTAACTAAATCAATATGATACGATTAGAAAATGTAAATAAGGTATATCGTACCAAAACGATAGAGACCACGGCACTAAGCAATATAAATCTGTTCGTTCCGAAAGGAGAATTTTTGTCTATCATGGGGCCTTCTGGTTGTGGCAAAAGCACATTGCTCAATATAATAGGGCTTTTGGACGAAGCCACATCTGGCACAATACGTATAGATGGCAACATACATTCTAATTATAATTCTAAGGCTGTAGCCAGATTTAGAAATGCAAAACTAGGATTTATCTTTCAAAGCTTTCACCTTATTCCCGATTTGTCCGTTATTGATAATGTAGAATTGCCGCTGTTGTATCGCAAAACGAGTCGGAAAGAGCGAAGAAGATTGGCTGAGGAAGCATTGGAATCCGTAGGTCTAAAAAATCGCATGTCACACTTTCCTAGTCAATTATCAGGTGGTCAAAAGCAAAGAGTCGCTATCTCGAGAGCCATCATTGGAAAACCCGCTATTCTTCTTGCCGACGAACCCACCGGCAATCTTGATAGCGTAATGGGCAACGAGGTGATGGATATCCTCCTCAGATTAAATACCGAAGGAGAAACTACGATCGTAATGGTAACGCACGATCAGAATATGGCACAGAAAACACATAAGTTGATGCGTCTGTATGATGGAAGTCAAGTAGCTTAATAGCCTAAATATAAACTAAGAAACTATGTTCATTAATTATTTGAAGTTGGCATTTAGGGTTCTTTTAAGAAATAAATTCTTTACTGCTATTACGCTTTTTGGTATCAGTTTTACCCTTGCGATTCTCATGTTGATCGTATCATTTCTGGAGACTGAGTTGGGTGATTCGCCGCCCTTTACCAATAGGGATAGAGTGGTTATAATGCCAATGTTGACAATGGAGAAACAGTATGTAGATACAATGTACACTTATGACACTTCCTATATTGAGATGGATTTGGTCATTGATACGGCATTTACGACTAAAAAAGCAGGAAAGAGTATGTCAACAAGCAGTTACGCCTTAGATTTTTTGGAAGAAAACTTTTCGGATATTCCAAGTGTAGAAAACTATACTTTCTTTAATCCATACTCGAGGTACAATGCTTTTGTAAACGGAACAAAATTGAACCTGATGGCTGCTTATGTGGATCATCGATTTTGGGAGGTTTTGAATTTTGAATTTATTGAGGGTCAAGGTTTTGGTGAGTCTGTTTACAATCAACAATCACAAGTTGCGGTCATCACAGTGGATCTCGCAGATAAATATTTTGGAAGAAAACACAACGTATTGGGAGAGGGGATTACTATGGATAGCAGAACATATAAGGTGATAGGGTTGATCAAGGAACCAGGTTTATCTTGGCTCCTATCGGATATTTTTGTTCCCAGTTCTGTATTAAGTAGTGAGGATCGCGGTGAAGAATCCGGATTTGGTTCCTTCATGGCTATATACTTACCTCCTAAGGGTGTGTCAATTGATCGCGTCAAAGTTGATATAAAGTTTATCGGTGATCAGATTCCTATGCCTCCGGAATCTGATTTCAATAAGTTGATTCCGGAGTATCACTCCTATTATGAATATTTTGCTCAGAATATATTTTATGATGAAGATAGTAGCAAGAGTTTGAGCATAATGATGATGATTTTATCGGGTATTATTGGGCTCTTTGTGCTGCTACCGACACTCAATCTTATAAATCTGAATGTCAGTCGTATTTTAGAACGGAGTTCAGAGATTGGCGTTCGCAAGGCATTTGGTGCATCACGCACCACAATAATGACCCAGTTTATATTTGAGAATATCGTACAGACACTATTGGGTGGAGTGATCGGACTTAGTATTGCTTTGGTATTGATTTATCTTATAAATGACAGCCGGCTTTTGGGCAGTGTCATCTTAAAAGCGAATATATCTTTCTTTTTCTATAGTCTGCTAGTGTGTCTCCTGTTTGGTGTACTCTCCGGAGCATTGCCTGCCTATAGAATGTCTAAAATTCATGTCGTTGATGCGCTCAAACAAAGTAGATTATGATTGCACATATATTTAAACTTATCTGGAATAAGAAAGGCTCCAATGCCCTGATGATATTAGAAATATTTCTTTCATTCCTCGTCTTGTTTGGCGTGCTCAGTTATATCCTTTACAATACCGACCGGTTGTCTAAACCGATTGGTTTCGAAACCGATGTTCAGAAATATGTCCTCATGGGAGATCTTCCTCATTTAGACTCTCTGGAAAGGATTGCTACTATACAGGAGTTAAAGATCGTACTCGAGAATATGGACTTGATCGAGGAGGTTGCATTTTCTAATAATGTATATCCCTTCTCCGGCAATACTTGGACGAATTCAACTGATGATAATGGCTATAACTTGCAAGCTCGATATATATACGCCGATGAGAATCTTGCCAAGGCCAATAACATTGTCCTTAACGAAGGAAGGTGGTTTGTTGAAGAAGACCAAAATGCTACCTATCCCCCACTCATTGTCAATCAATATTTTAAAGATGAGTTCTTTCCTTACCAATCCATCATAGATAGTATCATCACATTTCTAGGAGAGCATAAGATCATAGGAGTTGTTGAGGATTTCAGGTATGGTGGAGAGTTTGAAAAGCTGCAAAATACATTTATCTTCTATCGCAATGCCATAGATCCTATGACTCAAACCGCTTATTTGAAAATGGATCCAGCTGCAGATGTTCAATATGAGGAAAAAATCAACAATGCTATCCAGAGTGTTTTAAAAACATCAAACTTTGTTATTCAAGATGGTAAAAAACTGCGCGTAAGAGCCAATAGGTTTACTTGGATACCCATCATAGCACTACTGAGTATTTGTACCTTCTTGTGTATCAATGTAGCATTGGGTCTTTTCGGCATATTGTCTTACAGCATTAGCAAGAGAAGATCCGAAATCGGATTGAGAAGAGCAATGGGCGCCTCTGCAGGGGACATTGCGATGCAGTTTACATTAGAAATTGTAATACTCACATTGTGCGCGATTGCTTTGGGTGTGTTTTTTGCTATTCAGATCCCATTGTTAAAAGTGATAGATATCAATACCTCAGTGTTTTATAGAGCGATCTTCTTTGCCGGTCTTGTTATCGTGGCAGTGGTTGCAGTCTGTGCTTTGTACCCTAGTTTTCAAGCATCGCAGATTCAACCAGCTACTGCCCTTCACGAAGATTGAATTGGAATACAACAGGGGAACAAGAAAACAGCTTACATTTGAATATTAAACCCAAAAAAGAATGGCTCATATCTTAGTAGTAGATGATGATCGAGCAGTATGCAAGA
>JAJRXG010000031.1 GCA_024276375.1 Bacteroidota bacterium
ATTCGTATAGTCCCCGGTTTCTAAAGCATTGTTAAGGGTAGATCGATATGCTTGAAAAAACTTGTCGGCTACCGGATTTTGAGGCGCAGCATTTCCCCCTCGCCCGCTTCCCGATATCCATGTATTGCTGGGATCTCCCGGTACGGGTATCATTTTTAACAACCGTCCGGAATAAATCAAATTGGCAATATTGACACGCTCATCGAGCTTCATGAGCTCCTTTTCATACGCCGTTCTATCAATAGGTTGTAAATTATAAGCCCGTCGAATCTCTTCCTTAAATATATACTGACCATCTCGATCAAAAAAATCATCAAAGGCAGCCTTATTGCTATTGACATTGAGCGCCTTTAAAATCTTCTCGTGTTTCCCAATTTTAATCATGGGTACTTGACGCCATTTAGAATTTTCAGCCAACATTCCGAGAATCACTTGATCCGCCGTAAGACCCAAGAGACGTTCTTTGCGCACCACTTTTCTCATCACCTCTCGAGTCAGTGTATGTAGCGGTTTCATTCTTCCTTTGTGGTCTTGGACGATCAACCTGCTGAAGCGCTCTGCATGATCAATGTTTATAGCCCCGGGAACAACACTTGACGATTCATTTGATTGAGCTGAAGCCAATGTTACAGAAGTTATCATCAACACAAACAGTACAAAAGTCCCCGATGCAGCTCTCAATTCTTTTACTTTTTTAGACACCTGATAGAACCTACTCTTTTTGCTAAAGAGCACTAAGATTAACCCTAAGGTCAATAATGCGTAGCCTATATAAGACACCCAAGTGCCCCAAAAATCATGATTGACACTTAGATATGTCCCTCGCTCATCCGTATCAAATGAAGATTGAAAAAATCGGTATCCTCCATAGTCCAGTATATGATTCATATAAATGCGAAAATCTTCTTTAAACCCCGTTCTGTCATCGATCAACTGCACCTCACTCGCATATGAAGAAGCACTATTGGTGCCCGGGTATTTCTCCATTATAAAATCGTATAGCTTTACTGAAAACGGCAAATATATCATCTTGGATCCATATGCAATCGTCATGTCAATCCCTTCAAAATTTAGCACTGCCGGTCTGCCATACAGTCCTTTCTGCCCATGTACATATGTTGTTTGAACCGTGCCATTGACATCAACTTTTATCTGAAGTGCAATCATGCTACCTGCTTTGACTTTCCTGTCATCGGATACAATTTCAACCACAGCACTAGGATTAAAGTCTCCAAATACAAAATTATTGACGCCATCGGAATACATAGATCTCAATCTCAAGGGATGATACCCTGCTTCAGGTCTCAAGGTATCCCTTTGCCTCGTCGCCATGATCATTTGCGCCAATGGCTTGTCATATCCGATCAGAAGTTCATCATTCTCATACTTGATATTCACAGCACGAGGTAGATAAGCGTCCGAAAAATTGAAAATTAGCTTTCCAATTTTTTTGCGTTCTCCCTTGCGAACAAAATACTCCTCTCGCCCATTCATTCCGGCAATGACAACTTTTATGGTCGCTAAACCATCGGCATTGTCAACCAAATTCTTCTTAGGGTTGGGTATAAATTTCTCTACCTTAACATCAATAATATCTTTACCAATCTGAAAAGACTCATGCCAATTTTGTCCTCCTAGGGTTGCAAATAAAACAGGCTCGTCAAATTGATATTTCTGGCCATCTTTTACTACCTCAAACAACAAATAGGTGTCAGCGGATTGAAAACTATCGGACATCTCATTCTCCCGGATATGCATCACTCCTTCATAACCGAAATATCTCGTTATGGCCGCTCCTGTAAGGATAATGATAATAGAGAAATGAAATAAAAACAACGCCCACTTTCTCTGTTGTATCATCCTGAATTTTATGATATTCGCGACGATGGTCATCGCAAAAAGCAACAATAGCAATTCAAACCACCATGCTTTGAAAACTACTTTCTGCGCCGAGCTTGTGCCAAAATCATTCTCGATAAATGTTGCAATACCAATTGATATGGCAAACACAAGAAGGTAAACGCCTGCCGCTCTAGTACCAAACAAAGAAGATAGATATTTTTTTAATGCTTGTACTATCATATTGAGCTTCATTGCCTAAACACTTTTTTGACTCTACAGCGATCGTTTATACCTCAATAAGGCTTCATTATTCATCACCCGTAGGGTGGCAGGCAAAACACGCATTGCTCTCATATTTATACCCGGAGACCTCGTCATGATCTCCATCTAATTCTCCTTGATGACTATGTTCATGGCAATCTATACAACTAAATATAGCAAAGCTATTGCCATTGGTATGACAATCTGCACAGACGTTCCATTCTCCTTCATGCTTGCCACTGTAAATAGGAAAGTATTGTCCATCGTGATCTATGGCTGCAGGACGCCATGCGATTTCACTATGACACATATTGCATTCCGTTGATACCTGGGCAGCCCGGTGATCCGGATCTGTCGTGGCATCATAATTTGCTTGATGGCATCCTACACAAGTGTTTGGTGTATTGCTAAACCCATTGGTATGACACTTGTTGCAATCATTCTCGATGCGAGCATGAGCTCCAACCAAGGGATAGAATAAATCATGATTGACGCTCCAATTTGTACCAAATGCATCGTGACACATCGTACATTCCTTGCCATATCCCGCAGCCATATGATCGGGTTGTGAAGTCCTTTCATAATTGTCCAAGTGACAATTAATACAGTCATTGCCTATTCTGTCAAAACGCAGATTTGAATCCGAAAAATGGCAATCATCACACCGCAATCCAACATGTGCCCCAGTCAATGAAAAGCCATTGGCTTCATGCAGCTCCGGAATATTGTCCACGATCCATGTAGTCGTATTATGGCAGCGCATGCAATCATTCCCTTCTGTCTGGTTATGGATATCTGTATGACAATCGTTGCAATCCATCGGTGTGTCACTAAAGATCATATCAATATGACACTTTATACAAGAAACATTTATGTGTTCTCCATTTAGAGCAAACTCTGTTTCACTATGATCAAATGTTATAGAATCCATTGATACCTGCCACTCTCCGGCATTGTGACACTTGGCACAATCCACCTCGAAAGATTGGCCATGAGGAGATTGCCCCCATAACGAGATGGAAGAAAAAAAGATAAACCATATAATATTAAATCTGCTCAAAGAGTAATTGTTGAAAAATATAACTTCCTACAAAATACGTTTATTACTTCAATATAAGACTCATTCAATATCAAAGTCAAAGATCAATACTCTATTCTCTGACATTTTTAAAAAAACGGGATCGTCAAAATACATTGCATCTGTCAAATCCCGCTTTAAAGTCTCCCTACTCTTCTATACAGGGTAGAAATAGAAACAGTTGCCCTTGAGTATCATCCCCTGATAAAAAATTTTTATGAACCCTACATATCGCAGCCCTTTTTATCAAAGTAAATATCTACTATCAAATCATTTTTAACATACATTTTATCCTAAAACGACCCTTTGTATCTTCATCCTATAACAATAAGGTGCTAATCGCAAATCAACATTGAGCCACTCTGGAATCTGACTGTTTTCACAAAATGAATTAATGGTCGCTGCTATTCTTTTCTATTGTACCAATATTCCATTTTCGAGTATCAATTCATATCGATACCCTGCACCAAAATCCCGATCCAACGATACTGTCCCTATCATGGTGACGGTTGAGCCTTCTTGAACAAGAATATTGGATGTAATCACGAGGTCATAATCATCTTTGGTTCCGTCTTTTAAGTGGATCCAGTTCCTGCCCATTATATTGGGATTTATCTTAGTACAGGTTCCACTTATTTGGACTTTAGTTCCTTCATATGAGTTCATATTGTCCACCAACTCAGCGATCGTGATCGTGGCTTTAAGGCTTTTGCGATCTTCGTCTTCCTTTGCTACTGGATCCGGAGTGATTGTACTGCTTTCTTTATCCATATTCGATTGATCCATACCATGATTGGAAGGCACTATTCTCGAGACCAAATAAATCTTCTCAAACATACGGTTGTACTCCTTGCTCTCAAAATTGGTCTTCAACAATCCTCCGTTGTAGAAGTAATGACCACCGACTTTTATCTCTTGCTTGGCCGTGGCTATCCAGAATTCATCCTCACCTTCTATCACTCTAACATATACATACCTCTCAGTAGGCAATACTTCTTTTACTATGACTGAATGTACATCCGATGTGTTGTGTTCGGCTCTTGGCGAAGCTTCGTCATCAGCAAAAATCCCTGTACTTGCTTGCATCGTAGCCTCAACAGGAGCTGCAATAACTTTCGGTCCGTTGTTGCAAGAGGTACACCCCAATATAACGATGCTCAGTAAAAATAAACAAACAGAAAAATAATTCATAATCGCTGGTTTTTAATATTTAAGTCCTTTGTAAAATGTATGTCAAATGATCGCATTGCTTAAAATCTAGTACTCAGTCTTGTGTTAATACGATAATTCCTTTCGGTTTCTCTCGTGGACAACTCCCCAAGCAAACTTAGCCTCCACTCTCTATTCATACGTACAGACAAGCCTAAGCCATAGTAATTCTGCTTTGATGCAATCTCACTATTTGCGTACTGATAATCAACCAACCTGTAATATACATCACTCTCCAATAAACCACTAATAAGGGAATTAGAATATCTAAATGACATCACTTGACTTGTCAAGTAGCTAGAACGATTGACGTTAACATTGACATTTATCCTCCCTCCGATCAATGGTATTTTGGAATATGATATAAACCCATTCAAATTGTTAGAAGGGTTTTGGCCATCACTTTGAAATCGTTTGCTAAAACTTAAACCCGTAAAAACATATTTTATTGGTTTTACATTTAAGCGCAATCGAACACCTTGTCGCGTCTCATCATCTAACAATCGCTCAATATCTGTCTTTAGTGTCTCATAATAAATAATACGCTTTCTGGAGTCGTAAGAAACTGTGAAAGAAACACTTCTACTCAATCGATACCGAGCCGAAAGGTAAAGGTTGGTAAGCCTCGGTTGGACACTTGTCACAGAACCCAAATTTTGATACAGATCCAATTCGGCCGATCCGAACAAATTTATGCTTCTACCCAATGTACTAGAGTGTTGCATATAAGCATATCTGCGGTCTATAGCTCCGGCATTGCGCTGCTCCAAGAGACCAAATGTAGTCTGAGCATAAACTTTTTTGTTTTCAATATTAAATCCCGTATAAACTCCATACTGGAGCAAATCAGGATTAAAACCATAGTCATAGATGTCGGGTCTAAACCCAGCTATCAACCCTACATATGAATTTTTAATATGCTTTTCTACTTGCAATCCATCCATGGCTCCCAACGATGAAACTTTATTGTTTATCTTCCTACCCAAAACCAATACCATAGTAGTATCAACATCATATCTCACAGCCAAATTGTAAATTCTATAAAACCCCGTTTGTCTCTCCGGGTCTTCTAAGCCTCCACTCATGTTTTTGCGATAATTGGCATATGATTCGATGGAAAATTTAGAGTTACTAATGTGATCGACATCGAGGGAAAACCGCATCATCAATCGATGTTTTTCCGGATAGAATGAAGAAAGACTACTATAACTTGCCGCAGTGATTCGGCCTCTCACTTGTTCTTGATATCTGGGTTTTGCATTGTCTATGTCATTAACAATATGCTCCACCCTGTTGTCGTCTATCTGATCCAATAGGTCATTGTCAATCTCTATTGCCGGCTCTTCATTGATATCAATCGCTATCGTATTGCGGTGAATCACTTGATCCTTGATATTCAATTTGCAATCATCAATACGGACTGCTACAGCAGAGGTGGAAGATTTTTGTATGACAACTAGGCACGGATGGCTCACCGCGTCAATAACAGTATTCAAGGTATCTCCTATGGCAATATGGCGCGTGTTATCAAATTTAACATACACATTGGCAGATGTAATAAATGAGACCGTTCCAATAGCTTCTGTTTGCTGGGCCCAAATTTGTATAGATACTATACTAAAAGAAAAAATAGTTATGAAATACTTGATTAATTTATTCATAATATAATCTTATTCACCTTGTACACGTGATATGATCTTAGCGTATCTTTTTAATTTATAAGAACAGGACATTTCTTACTCATCATTCCCAATTAAAACCGACATTATGGTATGCCATATAATAAACTCATATGTTGATGGCTCTAAATACAACACTCCTATTGATGACAATCTAAACATAAATGTTTTTCTATTTTATAAATAACTTGCTCCTCTCCATTGACTATCGTACTCTTATGGCAAGCGTTACATTCTATTTCTTTGTGGCGTCCTTCCAATGCAAATGAAGTA
>JAJRXG010000297.1 GCA_024276375.1 Bacteroidota bacterium
AAGTTGTCAGCATAATATAAGTTTGTCATTCATAACTATATTGTACGATAATGGGTTCTTCAAATGTGTTGGTACCATAAAATCGTTTATTTTTCGTATCAACGGAGAAAAATCCCCATAAAGGAATATCTAATTCAAACACCTCTATGATTTCTCCCTCCCAATTCATTTGAATGATTTATTTAAGGGAGCCTCAAACCTTAGCATTTTACCCTTTAGATACCGTGTTGTTTGTATCACTTCCTTTCTCAACACTTAAGCTGAAGTATTGGAAATCAATGACTTGCAAATAATTTAATAATACGTTATTAAATGTCTTATGAAGTCATTCTAAGCTACGGTATTAAATCACTTCGTTTAACTACCTTCACATTGTTGAGGTGCAATAGTGCTTCTTGGGGCTAATATTATTCATTCAGACTGCACATCACTTTTGACAGATAGAAAATATTTTTTTAAGGAAGAGTTATTAACATGGTTCAAGACCTCACATCGCCCCATGCCATGGAAGGAGACCGATGATCCTTATGCGATATGGTTGTCAGAGATCATACTACAACAGACAAGGGTAGCACAGGGCATCAAGTATTATCATAAGATTTTAGAACGATTTCCGAAAGTTCAAGACTTGGCCAACGCCTCAGAGGATGAAGTGCTGTCGTCATGGAAGGGTCTGGGTTACTATTCCCGTGCCCGTAATCTTCATACCGCGGCCAAGACCATTGTAAGAGATTTCGGTGGTGTATTTCCTAACACATATGATGATATACTGGCGCTGAAAGGTGTAGGGCCATATACTGCTGCCGCCATAAGTAGTTTCGCGTTTGGATTGCCCTATGCTGTTGTTGATGGCAATGTATATCGAGTGTTGAGCCGATATTTCGGGATATCTGATCCGATAGATGAGCGTGTAGGACGGTTGAGATTACAACAGTTGGCACAAGAATGTCTTGTCACAGGGGCACCGGGTGATTATAATCAAGCGATTATGGACTTTGGTGCGATGGTCTGCACACCCGCTCTTCCTCAATGCGTAGCGTGCCCAATGAGCTTACATTGTCGAGCATACCATGAGGATCGCGTAAGCAACTTGCCTGTCAAAGCAAAGAAGATCGCTGTGCGCGAACGTCATTTTCTATACTTTGTTATCATCAGGGATCAACATATCTTACTTAGTAAAAGAGGGCGAGGAGATATCTGGCAAGGTCTCTATGAGCCTCCATTGATAGAAGCAAAGGAACAATTGAGTAATATAGAGCTGGCTCAAAAGGCATCTTTATTGCTTGGTAAGGACATCAGCCATAGATTGTTAACCCCTGTAGAGAGGACGAAGCAAAAGTTGACACATCAATTGATTCGCGCGACATTCTATCATTTTGATTTAGAAGTGGAGCACCGTGATTTTCAATGGTTTGCATTAACAGATCTGGATCAACTTGCAATGCCTCGGATCGTAGATCGTCATTTTAAGAAGATGTTCTCCTCGGGGCTTCAGGCGTCATTGTTTTAGTCCTTGCTCCGATCTCTTCAATGAAACTCTTTTTGAGCGCCATATATTTTGCCTTGGGTATAAACTCAATAGTCAGCATCGCCCCATCCTGTTTTGGCGCCATTATTGACACGCTCCGTAACCGCATCAGCAATTGCCATCAATAATTGTGACAAAACAATGGGTGCAGTTCATTTTTTCGTTATGCAGCGGATTTTCTAAAATATTGCTCTACCAAATCCCAATGTCCACTCATGGATACTACTCTTATGCTTACTTTCTATCTGCAATTCACCTAAGGTCATAACTATTCTTTTTTCTGTGATCTTTAGGTGGGGATCCTATACTTTTTGAAAAAACAGCCAATCCCGTTCTTCGCCAAATGTCAACAAAGTCCTTTTCGTGATCGTAAAAATTGTCTCTGGTTTTTAGGTTCTCTATTTCATCCCAATGTTGGCTGCATATTGCTAAATATTCAGCTTTTGTCATGAGATAAGGTTTTGCACTAATATATGTCTTTTTGCCTATTAGCGAAATTTTGAACTGCACCCGATACTGTGCAGGACAATTAATAGACATTTTCTATCGTTAAGAGGGATATGTAGATATGAATCGCCTAATTAGTAAAAATTAAAGACATCTGGCACCTATAGGTTGCATATTTGGATGCTTGGGAGAGCGTTGTGTAATTGGCATAAAAGTCCTACTGCATTGTTGTTAGTACAGGACGACTCCTTATAAACGGATATAGGTACGCGAGCATGTAAAATATTATCAAAATGAAGCATTTATTTTTTGTTCTAGGGTTATTGTTTGTGTTGTCTTGTACGGAAAAGCAACGATTTGATTCATTGACTTTTGAAGGTATCAACATCCCATTAGATCCGGTCATTTTGGATCTCAAGGACTATACTTCATTAGAGCACCTGTTTGAAGAAGTGTCTAAGGCTCTATTTGATGAAGATTTAGATGAAAAATCCCTTAAAGAAGGTTTTGTGGGATATGATCTGACTTTTTTAGCTGAGAAGGATCAAGTAGAAATCGCTCCATTTGGAGGCGCTGATGGGGAGAATAGAGTGGGAGATCGGTGTAGTATAAGTGAAGAAGATGGCGTATGGAAGTCATATGAGGTTTGTGAAAATGAGGATTGTGTGAAAATGAAACTTGCAGAAGCCGCCGATGACCTAAAATCTTCTATACAGGGCAAATGCCTACGTATCAGAGTGCGCCGCACAGACATGAATGCACAAGTTTGTGCGCAAATGACACCTTGCTAGTGACATTGACTTTAAATATAAAAAAGATGTTACGTCCATAATGTTGGGCTGCAACACTTTTTTTATCGATATGAAGCGACATTGAAACCGCTCTGAGCACTCCCGAAACCCCAAAAAGTCTCTTTTGGCTATAAGGCCTCCCACTTGGTTTTTGCAAAATGCCCTACAACATATTCTAAATTGTTTTAATATTTGCATACATTAGTGGCAAATTTAATATGTTCTTCTTGGACAGACCAATAACAGGTGCATATACTCAGTGAAGGAAGGTAGATGGTACAGTTGATTGCTTCATGTTTTATGGCTTTTCTTGTTTGTTATCTGGCGATGCCGAGTATCATACGGATTGCAATCAGCAGAGGGATCGTCGATGCTCCTGATGTGCGCAAAGCCCATCAATCGATCACTCCTTCATTTGGTGGAGTGGGTATATTCTTGGGATTCTCTCTTGTAACTTTGCTTTTCGTCCCAAGTGAGGATATGGATCAACTGAGGTACATACTTGCGGCGCTCTTCGTAATTTTTCTGGTGGGAGCCCGTGATGACTTAGATCCCTTGACTCCATTGGCCAAACTCATAGGTCAATTGATCGGGATTGGATTGTTGATGATCTATGCGGATATTAGACTTACGAGTCTGTATGGTATTGGTGGTATTCAGGAGATCGGATTGATACCCAGTTATCTGATCACAAGTGTTTTTTTTGTTTTCATGATCAATTCTTTTAATCTCATAGACGGCATTGATGCCTTGTGTGCAAGTATCAGTATTTTGATTCTTTCGGTATTGGGGACATGGTTTTATGCCATTGATGAGATTTTTTACAGTATGATTGCCTTGACGACGGCGGGATCGACTTTGGCCTTTTTAAAATACAATATTTCGCCTTCAAAAATCTTTATGGGGGATACCGGTTCGCTTATTCTTGGTACGATATGTACCATATCCATCATACAGATGTTGCAATTGAACAATGGCCTTTCCTACGATAGTTTTCGTTTTGAGTCATCCGTTGCCATCGCCTTGGGTCTTGTAATTTTGCCTGTATTTGATACGACTCGGGTTTTTATATTACGTATATATAGAGGAAAGTCGCCCTTTCTCCCGGACAAAAACCATATTCATCATCTCCTGTTAAACTTGGGGCTCACTCATATGCAATCGACTGTTGTACTCCTCGTGGTCAATACGGGCTTTCTCTTGTTTGCGATACAATACCAGACTTTGAGTCCAACATACTTTATACTTATGGCTTTAGTGGTTTCTATCGTTCTCTATGCTATCTTGATGATTAGTCTCGATCTCAAGAAGAGGGGTGTCATGCGAACAGAGCCATGAAAGCCTTGGTTTTTGTGTTTTTGGGTGGTGGATTTGGAAGCCTTTTGAGACATGCCATCAATTCATTTTTTTCGTCAGGTGTTTCCTTTTTAGGCACACTATTGGTCAACATAGTCGCTTGTCTCATCCTTGGTTTTTTGTTGGGGATGAATGCGCGGGATCTGTTATCGTCTCCCCATAAGTTGCTATTGGCAACGGGATTTTGTGGAGGATTTAGCACCTTTTCGACGTTTAGCGGTGAGCTTGTGTCACTTGGGCAGCAGGGGCACGTCATGCTGGCACTCCTCTATGCTTTGGGGAGTCTCTTGCTCGGTATTGTTAGCATTGTCCTTGGGATGTGGATCTCTCGCATTTTCTATTCCTGAGCACCTAGTGCTGATCAGAACTCATATCAACGACATCTCTACTATTGATCGAGAATTTCTTCTATTTCGGTTTCTGTTGCACGCAGTTTGTCTTGACATTTATTGAGCAGCTCTTTGGCTTTTTGAATTTTTGAGCTCAGGACATCGATACTGATCGAACCTTCTTCGAGGTCTTGCAATATCTCCCGTAGTTCATTAATGCTTTTTTGATATGAGAATTTTGTGCGTGCCATATTGTTTTACTTCTTTATGTGTAGAATTTCTGCTTGTGCAGACCCGTCTTTGACGGTGATTGTAACCTTGTCAAGAGGATTAAGTTGTTGGGTCGAAGAGACGATCTGCTTACCTTTCTTTATATAGGCATACCCTCTGTTGAGAATAACTTCAGGGTCGAATGCAGTGACTTGGAGTTTTATTTTCTCCAAAGAATGTGATGTCTCTTGTATGATATAAGTACTCTGATCGACGATACTTCTCTCCAACTGATCCATCAACAATCTCTCTTGGTCTAACAAGGATCTTAAAGCCCGCCACAATTGATCTTTCCATCCGGACAACTCCAATTCTTCTCTGCTGATCAGTCGTGCCGACTGACGCCCAATCAATTGAGACACTTGTGTGAGTTGACCCTCAAAACGAGCATTTCGATCCACTATAAAATCAGCTACCGCAGTAGGTGTTTTAACGGATAAACACGCGACCAGATCTACGACTGTACTGTCAATATCATGACCGATCCCAATAATAAAAGGTTGCTCACCGATCGCAATGGCCTTGGCAATGGCATAGCTATCAAATCCTGACAAATCCAATTTGGAGCCCCCTCCCCTGATGATGGTTACCGCATGATAATGCATGCCCGCATCCCGGATCTCATTGATCGCTGCTACAATATCGCGCTCCACATTGATTCCTTGAACAGCACAGTCGTATAGATCGATTTTAAAAGTATATCCGTAAGGATTGTTATTCAGGTGATTGGCAAAGTCTTGATAGCCCGCAGCTTGAGCAGAGGAGATGACAGCTATATGTTGGATGACATCAGGAAGGAGGAGAGATTTATTGAGTTCCATCAATCCCTCTTCTTCTAGTTGATTGATGATCTGTTGTCTTTTGAGTTCTAATTTTCCGAAAGTATAATTGGGATCTAAGTCCTCGATGACCAACTTTAGACCATAGCGTTCATGAAAATCCACTCGGCACTTTAGACGGACCTGAGTACCGTCCTGCAAGAGGTCATAGATTACATCTCCGATCTTTTTTTTAATAAAATTGAAGTTGCGATACCAAACGACAGCACCGGACTGCGCGATCACTTTTTCTCCATTTTCTTCCTTTTCAACAAGCTCGATATAGTAATTGCCTCGAGAGTTTTTGGCTTGAGCTATCTCTGCTTCGATCCAAATGGGTTCTCTAAAATTGAGCGCAACTACGCGTCGTATATATTCATTGACTTGATAAAGAGAATAGGATTCCAATCTTCAAATGAGTTATGCCAATACTTCACTTACGAGATCTGCCGCTTCTTGCAGTAAGATAGCTGATCTGACCTCTAGGCCGCTTTCATCAATGAGTTTTTTGGCAATTTCAGCATTTGTGCCTTGCAATCTTACGATGATAGGGACACGGATGTTGCCCATGCTTTTGTAAGCATCGACAATACCTTGAGCCACTCGGTCACATCTTACAATCCCTCCAAAGATATTGATCAGTATCGCTTTTACTGCCGGGTCTTTTAATATAATCCGAAAGGCACTTTCTACTCGTGCAGCATCAGCAGTTCCGCCAACATCTAAAAAATTAGCGGGAGCACCTCCGCTTAGTTTGATAATATCCATTGTCGCCATAGCAAGGCCGGCACCATTGACCATACATCCTACATTGCCATCGAGGTTGACATAATTCAATCCGTATTCTTTAGCTTCTACTTCTGTTGGGTCTTCTTCCAAGACATCGCGCATCACTGCCAAATCAGGATGGCGGAAGAGCGCATTGTCATCAAGAGATACCTTGGTATCAACGGCTATAATCTCATCATTGGCTGACTTCAGACAGGGATTGATCTCAAAAAGCGACGCATCAGAACCCACAAAGGCTTTATAAAGATTGGTGATAAACTTGACCATATCCTTAAAAGCTGAACCGGATAGTCCTAAATTGAAAGCAATTTTTCTAGATTGAAAAGGCAACATACCCAAAGTAGGGTCTATATATTCCTTAAACACAAGGTGAGGGGTAGCCTCAGCTACTTCTTCTATATTCATACCTCCTTCGGTCGAATAAATAACGACATTCTGTCTGCGCTCACGATCCATTAGGATTGAAACATAGTACTCCTTGCAAGCATCAAAATCAGGTGCATAGCTATCTTCGGCTATTAAGATTTTGCGTACGAGCTTGCCCGGACCTTCGATCCCACCCGGAGTCTGTGGGGTTTTGAGCATCATCCCGAGGATGTTGCCTGCATGTTCTCTCAACTCCTTTTCATTTTTAGCCAGTTTGACTCCACCTCCTTTGCCTCGTCCCCCAGCATGAATCTGAGCTTTTACTACAACGACATCATTGCCACTATCCTCGACAATATCCCCGTATGCTGCAACAGCTTCCTCTACAGTAGTCGCGATTTTTCCTTTTTGGATCTTTACGCCATAAGAAGCCAATATCTCTTTTCCTTGATATTCATGGAGATTCATCTGTGCTATTTTAAGTTTTCACAAAAGTAATTTTATCCGTGGATTCAAGCACTATTTTTGCCGCTTATACGTCCTAAATATATTATGGCATTTGTCACCTAAGTCAGCCTTAATAGATTTACTTTTGCCGTGCTTAAGCTATTTTAAAAAAAGAAGAACACTTGACTGATCGTATATCGCAGGCAAGATGGTAGTATAAACCAATAATAAGTACTTATATCATTTTAAAGAAATAACAAAAACAAAATTTCATGAAAGTTACCATTGTTGGAGCAGGCAATGTTGGTGCCACCGTTGCAAACGTACTCGCTCATAAAGACATTGTTGAGGATATTGTGTTGCTCGACTTAATTGGAGATTTGGCAAGAGGGAAGGCGCTCGACAGCTGGCAACAAGCCCCCATAGAATACTTTAGTTCCCGACTTATGGGTACAGATGATTACGCAGATACTGCCGATTCGGACATTGTAGTGATTACAGCAGGGATTCCTCGCAAACCCGGGATGAGCAGAGATGATTTGATTTCTACCAATGCCAAAATTGTTTCTTCTGTAACTCAATCCATATTGCAACATTCTGAAGATCCGATTATCATCATCGTATCCAATCCTCTCGATGTGATGACATATGCCGCTCACCTTACCTCTGGCAGAGATCGCAAGAAGGTATTTGGCATGGCAGGCATTCTTGATACTGCTCGTTTTAGAGCCTTCCTAGCTACAGAAATCGGCGTGAGCCCAAAAGACATTCAAGCGCTCTTGATGGGTGGGCATGGTGACACCATGGTTCCACTGCCCCGATATACTACCGTTGCCGGAATACCCGTCACTGACTTTATTGAGCATAGCAGACTTGATGAAATCGTCCAACGAACCAAGAAAGGTGGCGGAGAACTCGTTGGCCTCATGGGAACATCTGCTTGGTATGCGCCAGGAGCTGCTGCAGCGCAAATGGTAGAAGCAATTGTCAAAAATGAGAATCGAATCTTTCCTTGTTGTGTGAAACTTGAAGGTGAATACAATCTCAATGATGTTTACTTGGGCGTTCCTGTTACTTTAAATAAAAAGGGAATCGGCAAAATAATTGAAGTGAATCTCAACGAAGAGGAGAAAAACATGTTGAATACCTCATCAAATCATGTCAAGGCTGTCATGGACACATTTGACAGCATGGGAATCTCATAAGACTCTTCTCTCCCTTCGAAAAAAATAATGACTTGCTACTTGATGTACTTCCTTCTTTCCCGTATTACCAACAAACACAATGACGGACAAAATCACATCAGCATTGCAACAAATGAAAACAAACAAAGGGGTGCTCCTCCAAGAGCACTCCTTTAACCAACCTGTCTTAATCGTTTTCTTGAGACCATTCGGCTGCATCTTTTGTATGGAGGCGATGCAAGATCTCAGCAACCAAAGAGATTATATCGAATCTTCGGGAGTAGAGATCTGCTGTGTACATATGGCAACAGCAAGTGTCGCTGAACAATACTTCGAAGAATACGGATTAAATCTTATATCACATGTTAGTGACCCCAACTGTAGTATCTATGAATCCTTTGGATTACTCAAAGGCAATTTTAATCAGCTGTACGGACTGAAAGTATGGATGAGGACTGCACAACTCGCTATTCAAGATCTTCGGCGCTTGCGCATGAAGCAAATCGGTGACGGCTTTCAAATGCCCGGGGTTTTTCTAGTGTATAAGGGCCAAGTTGTAAGTCAATATATCCATAGTAAAACATCAGATCGTCCGGATTACAAAAATATCATTGGCTCGATTTCCCCACAATGAACTATTTGGCAATCGATGATAATATAAACCCACTCCCAAAACTCACAACACCTAAAATGCTTCTTTAGCCATATACTAAAATGGCTCAATACTACACCTTCTCCTCTTATCGTTGATAAGAACGCAACTATAGTTTGAAGCATGAAGTATATTCTTATAATATTGGCAATTGTACCATGGAGTGCAACAAGTCAAAGTATGGCATATTATGCCGATGTCATGATCAATGCATCCAAAGGAGAGCATCGCTTGTATGCCGCTCAAAAATTTGAGCAATTGCTGGACTCTTCACTTCAACAAGCTCATTCTTTTGACAACAAGTACAAAGACCTCGAGTGGATTGCTATTCAATATCCAAAAGACCGGTCCTTTAGAACCATAACTTGGCAGATTAAGATTGATGACGATCAATATCAATATCACGGATATTGCCAGAAGGCAAATGGTCAACTCTACAAAATAAAAAGCTCCGGCGGCATTGACAATTCACATAAGGATCGAAGCATACCTTGGACACAATGGTCAGGTGGTATCATCTACAAAATTTTGACAATACCCAAAG
>JAJRXG010000032.1 GCA_024276375.1 Bacteroidota bacterium
CCATGAAAAAACGTAGCGTTAAAACCAGCTTTCGTTATTGTATCGTGGATTTCTTCTACTCGCTTAGTTCTTGATGCATAGATTATTGCTGGTTTGTGACAGTGATGTAAAAGTTTGAGCAACTCATTCATTTTATGTTCTGGCGACTCAATTTCTATCACCTCATATTCTAAGTTGGTTCTACCGATTCTTGTAACAAATTCTTCTAAATCAATATTAAGCTTTTTCTTAAAGTATGTCTTGATATCATCTATTACCTGTGGCTTGGCAGTTGCCGTAAAACAAGATACGGGTATATTGCCGGATTGTCTATTTGCTTCTAGCTTCTGAATAAAATCTGCAATGTATAAATAATCAACTCTGAAATCCTGACCCCAGGAAGAGAAGCAATGTGCTTCATCTATGACAAATCGAGCTATTGAACGTTGATTTAGAATCCGTGATATTGTTGGCGACCGCAATGATTCCGGAGATAAGTATATTAGTTGGATATCTCCTTTTTCTACTCTATCTATAGCATCTTGTCTTTCCAATGGAGATAGTAAACCGTTAATAGCAACAGCCTTTGTTATATCAAAACGCTTCTCTAGGTTTTCAACTTGGTCTTTCATTAATGACACCAATGGAGATATTACAACAGTCAATTGGCGAGATAATGAACCTTTCATAAGGGCGGGCAATTGAAAGGTAAGAGACTTACCTCCACCTGTAGGAAAAACCGCGACAAAGGATGATGAGCTTAATCCTGCTCTAACTGTTTTTTCTTGTAAACTTATGTTTTCATCTTGATCAAATTTTCTAAAATCTGTATATCCAAAGTAAGATTGTAAGGCTGTTTTTGGGTTTAGGCTTGTTGAGCAGTACTTACAACTGGAAGATGCGCAGTTTCTAAATCTAAGATCATTTAGTATAAGTTGCGTCTTTGGCAGTGCATGATGTATCCAATATGCAAGTATGGATTTGTCTTCTTTAGTAGTTAATAGTGAGAATGCATATGCTAATTCAATAGGATTGTCATAAGCGATTTGAGATATATTGGAAGATTGGCATATTTTATTTTTGAGTATATTCCCTATTTCTATAGAAAGATCAATTGACTTAATTTTGATATTAATTAGTTTAAAAAAACCGGAATAGGCATGCTTGTTGAAAAGCAAGTTAGCATATACTTGTTGTACAACGGTATCTAGTTCATTGAATTTGTTGAGTTCGTCAACTAAGAGTTGTTTTGTCAGCTTACAATCGGATAGGGGATTATTGTAATCACGGTCATTAACTATTTTGTAACCTTTTACTAATTTGTGATACGGGTTATTGCTAAATAGCAAGGCCGACCATAGCAATGTATCAACTAATGCTTTCCCTTTAAAGATTTCATCGCCCAGTGCTTTTTCTATAAAGGGAATATCATGAGCGATTAAATTATGACCACATATATAGTCTGCTTGGTTGATCCAATTTTTAAGTTTAACAAGATTGCCTACATGTAATTCTTGTCCATTACAAAGAGCCCCGACATCCTTTATTTTCCCCTTACTATTCGTCTCAATATCTAGATATAGAATTGTGTTTAGCATAGCTTCCGGCGATTATATCTCTTTGGTGCTTTTTGCGTGACGGGAGAATCCAAAAAAACCTGCTTGTAATTTAAGAATTTTTTCATAGGAGACACAACAATACCTTATCAAGACACCTTCTGTTCTCTTCTTCGCTTGCGCTTGGCTTTGGCTTCGGCGGTATATCTGGAGAGGAGTTTGCGGGAGATCATTAGCTTCATAATCTCATTGGTTCCACCATAGATACGAGTGACCCGAGCGTTGGCATAACGTCTAGCGATGGCGTACTCCCAGATGTATCCATATCCGCCATGTAGTTGAAGGCATTCATCTACAACCTGGGATTCGAGTTCTGTGGCACCCAATTTGGCCATCGAAGCCGCTTCTGCGGTGAGTTCATGTGTCGCAAGTAGTTTGACGCACTTGTCAACATATGCTTGATACACTGATAATTGTGTTGCCAGTTCTGCCAATTTGAATTGAGTATTTTGAAAACCCGCTATGGGTGTTCTAAATGCCACTCGATCGGTAACATAGTCGATGGTATCATCAATAGCGCCTTGTGCTACACCGATGGATTGAATCGCGATGGTCATACGTTCACGAGGTAGTTCTTGCATCATATAGATGAATCCCATACCTTCTTCTCCGATGATGTGATCTTTGGGCACTTGAACATCTTCAAAGAAGAGCTCGCAAGTATCACTTTCTTTAAGACCCAGTTTTTTGAATGGTTTACCTTTTGTAAATCCCGGTAGATTAGCATCCACGATCAAGAGACTCAATCCTTCTTGATCCGTTCCCGGTCGTGTTTTGCAAGCAACAATTGCAAAAGTTGAAGTGTATCCTATGGTGATAAAAGTTTTGGATCCATTGAGCAACCAATGATCGCCTTTGTCAACGGCTGTTGTTTTGATGGCTTGCACGTCGCTACCTGTTCCGGGTTCAGTCATCGCGAGGGATCCAATTTTCTTGCCCAATGCCATGTCAGGCAGGTATTTTTGTTTGAGTAGCTCACTACCATATTGTTCTATATATACGGCGACGATGTCGGAGTGCATAGATATGGCCGGAGCTACAAGTCCTAGAATAGCAGCTTCTTCAATCAGTAATGCACTGAACGAAAAGTCTAATCCACCGCCGCCATATTCTTCGGAGAGGCTTAAATTAAGAAGGCCTAATTCTCCCGCCGAAGTCCATGCACTATCATCGCAGTAGCCTTGCTCTTCCCAACGTTCTCTATTGGGGAGGATTTCTTTTTTGATGTATTGTCTGATGGTTTCTCTGACCATTTGATGCTCTTCGCTGGCATATATGTCTCGGGGGAGTTGGATGTCACTAAACATAAGAGTTGCTTTTTATCTGTTGTTAAATTTTAAGATTTGTAAAAGTAAGGAAACGAATATAACACTCATGCTACAAACCGTTGGGTGCGTATAACAAAATTGTATAAAATAGAATATTGCTCCGGTACACCTCTGTCCTCATATGTTTAAGAACTCCTCATAAAGCGTCTCCCTTGATGAACGAAATAAATCAACCCATCTCCACCATGCATTGCCAGCTGATAAAGTGCAGTATGTTATACACACGGACAAAATTGATTCAAGCTATCATCGAAAATTTTAGTTGTATAACAGTACGGTCTTCAGGCTTCGGGAGGCAAGGCAGCATGATAACACAACCACGGGAAACCATAAAAGAATATAGTGCTAGGACAATATAAAGCATATTGCCCCAGTCTTTAGACTTCCACTTATTACAAGTTGATTGAGTTAGGACTTGGCAAACATCTGAATATTGAAATATCCTAGCCTTAAAATTACTGTTGGCGATAAATAAGGATTCAAGCGGTCGGCATGACCTCATGGTTCAATGATGTTAAAGGTTGGATTAAAAGGTTGGGAGATCAGAGATTGAAAATCTTGATAGTCACTGCGACTTCCGGATATTTTGATTTCTCCAAGGAGTGCTTTCTTTTTTCCTGATGCTCGACCTGTGATGACTTCATTGAAGACAGTCTTATTCATCGTAATGGTTGCGTTGGGATGCTCTGCGAGTACCCCAAGTCGATTGTATAGTATCTGATCTTCGAGATACAAGGATATTTTTTGCTTAGTATCCGGAAAAATGAGATTGAACGTATAGTTTTTGCCTTTTGCTTTTTCGCTGTCAAGCTTTACTGCGAGATAATCATAGAATACATCTATTGGCATATTGGTAAGTATGTCGGTGGATGCAGCTACGGATCTCGAAGCGATAAGCTTTTTGTCCACACCATATCTCAGTTCTTGTGCCCCTGTCAAGTAGAAATTTCTCCATGGGCCGTTTTCCGTCTGGTAAGCCATCTGAGTATATGTGTCCGCGAGAAGGTTTCTTGCTGCTTGCGATTGTGGTTGAGCAAAAACGAGATGGTTGAGTACTTCTGCTACCCAACGGTAAGATCCATTGTCATAATCTTGTTGGGCTTTCTCCAGTACTTGATCAGCACCTCCCATATATTGGATATACTTTTTGGCAGCAGCTTGAGAAGGAAGAGGGTTGAGGTTGGCGGGATTGCCATCAAACCATCCATAATATAGTTGATATTGCGCTTTGGAATTGTGACTGACGGATCCATAGTAGTCTCTATTGGCAAATGATGAAGCGGTGCTAGTGGGAAGAGATATCATCTCAGCGATCTCTGTCATGTTGTATCCATTGTTGGCGAGATATAGGGTTCTGTCATGTATATATTTGTAGGTGTTGCGTTGGCCTGTCCAAAATTTTAGAATCTCCTCATTACCCCAAGTAGGCCAGTGATGACTACCAAAGGAGATTTCTGCTTTATCGCCATATTGAACGATGGTGTTGTCAATGTACTTAGCCCATTTGAGGCCATTGCGCACTTGAGCGCCCCGCAGTGTATATAGATTGTGAAGGGTATGATTGATTTCTTCTGATTGACAGAAGGCTTTGTACTTAGGGATATAAAACATCATCTCTGAGGGAGCTTCTGCTCCTGGTGTATTTTGAAATATCAGTTCAACTCCATCAATCACCATTTTTTCTCCAGTGGTACGGATGGTGTGATTTGGACGAATGATACCATAATCGCCAGACGTCGTAGCTTGACCCAGTCCAGAGCCTATCATACCCGTTTCACTGGGTTTGAGTAGGATGCCATACATGTACATTGCGCGTCTGAACATGGCATTGCCTGCGATGATATTTTCTGATATCGAATGTTCAAAAAATCCCTCCGGAGCAATCAAGGGAATCTTGCCCGAAGTGATGTCCGCTTCCGATACTACGCCTCTGATACCTCCGAAGTGGTCTATATGGCTATGGGTGTATATAATGGCCTTGATGGGTTTCTTGCCTAGGTGTTGATTGATGAGTGCCATCCCCGCTCTCGAGGCATCGGGAGAGGTGAGCGGATCTATCAGTATCCAACCACTCTCAGTTGCGATGACGGTCATATTGGCGAGGTCAAAGCCTCTGATTTGGTAGATACCTTGAGTTACTTCAAATAGGCCATGGATGCGATTCAACTGCCCTTGTCTCCAGAGACTGGGATTGGCTGTGTTGGGTGCTGATGATTTGAGAAAATCCCAATCTTTTAAATCTCTTACGACGTCCCCTTTTTTGTTTTTAATGAGACCGTCTTCTATGCTTGCAATAAAACCTCTGCGGGCGTTGATAAAGTCCAAGGAATCTTGAAAGTTGAGCCCCTCCATAGTATTGGTATCAGTAGATCTGGGCTGGACACTTGTGGAGAGATCCTTGTCGGCCTTTTTGCAACTCACAAGAAGTATGAGCATGGTGATCAATAGGAGTGATTGATTCATAGATTGACTTTATTTAGTTGTGTTATAATTGGCTCCATCGATCATTATTTTAGAGATAATCTCACAGAGTATCTCTGAAGTACCACCACCGATTTGGCCGATGCGGGTATCGCGATACATTCTTGCCAATGGGTAGTCTTCCATGAATCCATATCCACCGAACATTTGCAGGCATTGCGTAGTTACCTTATCACTCAATTGGGTTGCGAGAAGCTTGGCCATAGAAGCTTCTTTTACGAGATACGCACCTTCTTGATATCGACGATAGAGACTGTAAACAAAAGATTTGTTCATTTCAATTTCAGCGGCCATCTGAGCAATGCGATGACGCAATACTTGAAACTTATTGATGCTTCTACCAAATGCCTTGCGCTCGCTCATATATTGGAGTGTCACTTCGAGAGCATATTCTGATAGGGCATACCCGTTGACGGCCATGGCGAGGCGCTCCGTGACAAAGTGCTGCATGATGTATAAGAAGCCTTGACCTTCTATACCCAGCAATTGAGATATGGGTACGCGGACGTCTTGAAACGATATCTCACCGGTATCTGAAGCGCGCCATCCTAACTTGTTGAGGTGTGTTGCAGTGACTCCGGGTGTATCTCTATCGATGATAATCATACTGATGCCATGACTCTTAGCGAGGGGTTTGGTCTTGACAGCTGCAACTATAAAGTCACTATTCACACCATTGGTGATAAAGGTTTTAGATCCATTGATGATGTAGTGATCGCTATCTTGGATCGCGGTTGTTCTAAGTGCTTGCACATCAGATCCCCCATCGGGTTCGGAGATGGCGAGACATCCGATAAGCTGCCCTTTGATTCCTTGACGGAGATATTTTTCTTTTTGATTTTTGTTGCCGGCACCATTGATATGTGCCAATGCTAATCCAGAGTGAGCTCCAATCGCTGCTGCAAAACCTCCGGAGTTCAATCGATTCATTTCTTCGGCCATGATGACATTGTACCAGATATCCAGATCCATACCGCCATAGGCTTCTGCATATCCCAACCCGAGATATCCCATCTCACCAAATCGTTCATACACGCTACGAGGCACTTTTCCTTGTGCTTCGTATTTGTCAATATGGGGTTGTATCTCTTGGGAGAGAAAGTCCCGGAAGCTCTGCCGGAACAGTCGATGATCCTCGTTGTAAACTGAATGATTCATTGGTATGCCTTAACTGGTTGTGTCCACTTATTTTTAAGTAAACAGATTTTGCAATTTCATCGCTACGCTCATGTCTCCGTCTATTTTTATTTTGCCAGACATGACTGCACCCATAGGATTGAGACTGCCACTCATCAGATTGACCAAGTCTTGTTGAGATATATTGATAACGCAGTCTGCTGCTTTATTTTCACCGCTTACCACATTGGTTGATCCTGTTCCGTCAATATATATCTGCTCATTTCCAAAATCAAATTTTAACGTATTACCGATAGGTTGAGCTCCTAGGGCTTTGGAGTTGACTTGCTCTATCAAGTTGTCAGAACTAGGCTGTTCAGAAGGTGGTGTATGCTTGGATCTATCCACGATGCTAGTAGAGGTAGTCTCAGCATTATAATTGACATCGTCGATAACGATCTTAGCGATGATCTCTCGCATGATTTCGGAAGATCCACCGCCTATTGTTCCGACGCGAACATCTCGATACATACGAGCCATCGGATAGTCTTCCATAAATCCATATCCGCCGTAGAATTGCAGACATTGAGTTGCTACCTTCTCTGTCAGTTCAGTAGCGAGGAGTTTGGCCATCGAACAGAGTTTGACATCATAGATTTGGTCGCCATACATTTTGCAACATTGATAGCTAAATGCTTTGAGGCATTCCACTTCAGAAGCCAGTTGTGCGATGCGATGTCTCAACACTTGAAATTTATTTATCGGCCGACCGAAGGCATGGCGCTCGGACATGTATTGCAGTGATTGGGCGATGGCATGTTCCATGGCGCTGACTGCTCCGGGAACGGCACACAAACGTTCCAATTGCAATCCCTGCATGAGGTAGTAGAATCCGCGACCTTCTTCACCGATGAGATTTTCTACGGGCACTTTTACATTATCAAAGTTGATTTCTGCGGTATCGGAAGCATGCCAACCGAGTTTTTTCAATTTGCGTGTAGAGACCCCTTCCATGGCTTGCTCGATGACCAGCAGGCTTACTCCTGCGGCACCGGCGCTCGGATCTGTTTTGACAACGGTTACAATAAAATCACCATAAACACCATTGGTGATAAATGTTTTGGCACCATTGACGATGTAGTGATCGCCATTTTTGATTGCCTTGGTTTGGATATTCTGTGCATCAGATCCCGCTCCGGGTTCAGTGATGGCTATGGAGCTGATAAGTTCTCCTGATATGATACCGGGGAGATATTTTTGTTTGAGAAATTCGGATGCAAATTTTAGAATATACGGCCCTGACATATATTGCACTACTTGCTGTGTGATACAGAATCCACCAGATCCTACTTTGCAGATTTCTTCATTGAATACTACGTCGTAGAAAAAATCCAAATCCGATCCTCCATATGCTTGGGGATATGACAATCCAAGAAATCCCATGTCGCCCATTTTTTTCCATATCTCTCGAGGCGTTCTACGTTCTTCTTCCCATTGGTCAATATATGGCACAACCTCTTTTTGGAGAAAGGCCCTAAGGCTTTCTCTAAACAATTCATGATCTTCGGTAAAGTAATAGGCGTTCATAATTTTATAAATTTAGATTCTGAGTTGTAGTTTATATATACATTGATATTTGAAAAGATTATAGCATTGATCTCATCGTATTGAGTAGTCCCATGCGATCGCCGGAGAGATGTTCGCAACCATCGACATACAATGTCGTTCCGCTGATATAAGATGAGAGCGGACTGGCATAGAACATGGTTGCATTGGCGACATCTTCTACTGTACCAAACCGCTTCATGAGATTTTCTTGCCGCCCTTTTTCAAATTGATCTTGTATGGCTTGGGGGTATTGATCTAAGCCTGAAGATTCGATGGTGCCGGGAGCGATGGCATTGATTCTAATATTGTGAGTCGCCCATTCTTGCGCTAGGGTTTTGGTGAGATTTTCAACGCCTGCACGTGCAGCACCAGTATGTGCCATGCCCGGGAAACCGCGATAAATGTTGGCGATGATATTGACAATAATGCCATGTTTTTGAGGGATAAAAAATGCATTGCTTATCAGTTGGGACATGTAGAAAGTTCCGTTGAGATTGTTGTTGATGACAGCTGCCCATCCCTTGGGACTGATGAGTTTGGCAGGTGCCGGAAACTGTCCACCGGCATTGTTAATTAGAATATCTAATTGGCCATAGGTATTGCGTATTTCGCTGATGAGCTCTGTGATATGATCGACTTCTCTTATATCGCATGGATGGGATGCTACTGACCCATAATGTGACAATTCTTGAGTAGCTGCTCTCAGAGGATCTTTCTTTCTGGAGCAGATAAATACCTTGGCTCCCAGTTGTAAAAACTGCTTGGCAATACCAAATCCTATACCCGACCGACCTCCGGTGACCAATACGCTTTTGCCTTCAAATAAATCTTTGCTATACATGAAATTGCAATTTTTAAGGGGTCAATGCGTAAATGGAATATGCATCATATCACGGGTTTCAGTAGGTGTTGCTATCTCGCGACCGATAAGCCGAGCGAGCTGCGCCCCGGCCTCCACCAATGCCCCATTGCTTTTGGCCATCTCTCCATTGGGTAGATAGAAGTTGTCTTCGAGACCTACTCTGAAGTTTCCGCCTACTGCAGCAGATATCGCATTGATCTGCCACTGTTTGCGGCTGACGACAATGCTCTGCCAGAAAGCACCTTGTGGTACCTGTTTGATCTGATGCAGTAGGTTCTCGGGAGTGGCGGGAATACCACCTGTTACACCCATGACGAGACTGTACGTTGCATTGTCCGGGATCAGTCCCATATCGCGAAGGATCTTGGCATTATAGATGTGTCCCGTATCGAAGCATTCCATTTCTGGTACAGTACCGCTCTCATTCATGATGTTGACGACATACTGCATGGTACCAAAGGAGTTTTCAAAGACCCCTTCCATATAGAATTTTTTATGTTTTTTAGAATAGATGGCATAGTTCATAGATCCCATATTGAATGCTGCCACATCGGGACGTGTCACGGGTATATGTCTCATCCTATCTTCTTTGGATAGACCAAGTGCCCCGGTAGAGAAATTGATGATGATCTGAGGACATCGCGATCTGACTTCTTCATATATGGATTGAAATACCTCTGTACGCCAACTCGGAGTACCGTCATCTTCACGGGCATGTATGTGAACAATACTTGCACCAGCATCTTGAGCGCGCAGGGCTTCTTCTCCTATCTCCTTGGGTGTGTAGGGTATGTATGGGCAATGGCTTCGATTGGTGGCTGCTCCGGTTAATGCGGCGGATAGAATTATTTTTTTCATTTTTTCTAATTTAGTATAGGACGATTAAGCACCGACCCATTGGGGTTTTCTTTTTTCTCTAAAAGCTTGGAGTCCTTCTTTGCCATCTTGAGAATGGATTGCTTGTTGCAACATGTCATATAGGTATTGCTGTGTATCTGAGCTCGGACGTATATGATTGTATGCTTGTAGTCCCAAGCGGATGGCGGTAGGGCTGTTTTGTGTGAGTTGATGGATGATTTCTTGCGTTTTTTGGTGAATAAGGGTCGAAGGATATACGACACTCACCAGACCGTATTGAGCCGCTTCATGAACGGGTAGGTTGTATCCGCGGATGCACCAATCGATGACTTTTCTGGCTGGTATGACTTGCAAAAGGGCTTCCATTACTTGAAAGGGAAAAAGGCCTCTTTTAACTTCCGGCAGTCCAAATTTGATACCTTCTTGCGCCACTACAATATTGCATCCTGCGAGGAAGAAGAATCCCCCAGCGTA
>JAJRXG010000298.1 GCA_024276375.1 Bacteroidota bacterium
CTCATTATCTCAGCAAGCAAAGAGTCCTCTTCTGAAGAAAAGGATGAAAATGACAAATATGCCAGAAGAGAATTCAACTATCAGAGTTTTCGCAGAAGTTTTTACTTGGCCGAGGACATTGAACAAGATGACATCAACGCCAAATACGCCAATGGGATATTGACGATCAAATTGGGAAAGAAAAAAGAAGCCCTTAAGCTTGCACCTAAAACAATTAAAATCAAATAAATCTCCCTTGTCGTAGTGGTTCTACTTCAGTATGTGGGAGTTAATTCATGGGAGATTTGTTACGGGAAGAGGATCGATACGTATCTTCTTCCCCTTTTTTTATGCATGTGCTAAAAACAAGTATGAGTCGTTTATACACATATGAAGATTTATACCCCGCTTTACATTGGATTGATTGTTATGGTCCTGTTATGGTCAAGTTGTGCCTCGCCGCCGTCACGACCCAACAACAAACTACCCAGCCGCACCACTACTGCTCCCCGGTATGTCGAAGATCAACAACTCCAACAAGAGGTACTTTTGCTCGAAAGCGCATTAAAGGAAAATCCGGACAATACCTCTAAGTTATTGCGCCTAGCGGCATTGTACATGGATCTTCAACAGGATTCAAGTGCCATTGTGACCTTAGAACATCTAAAAGCCCTAGACTTTAGAGATCAACCCAAAATATTTGCTTCCCTCGGCCAATTATATGAACGATCCGGAGCATTTGATGCAGCCAAAAAGAACTATATGCTGTTTCGTGAAGAGGTGATGGGAAACGAGAAGCTCGTTGGTAAAACCGATGCGATTATAGAACAATTGAATTTTAAGATCAATGCTGTGTCACACCCATATGATATAAATCTACGGCGACTCTCCTCGGATATTAACACAGAAGACTCAGAATATTTAAGTCAATTTACACTAGATGGTGATCGCATTGTATTTACGCGTCGTTATGAAGAGCAAGAGGATCTGTTTCTGGCCATTCGAACTGCTGATGGGTACGATGTCTCGCCATTGGAAGAGATCAATACTCCTCTAAACGAAGGTGCACACACGATCTCAGCGGATGGTTCTCTTCTTATCTTTACTCATTGTAACAAGAAATATGGTTTTGGGAGTTGTGATCTTTATACGAGCAAATTGTTGGCTGATGGGGCGTGGTCTGCTCCTGCCAATATGGGAGAACGCATCAATACCCGACACTGGGAATCTCAACCCAGTCTAAGTGCGGATGGGCAGACCTTGTACTTTGCCAGTAGCCGGCCTCAGGGCAGCTACGGAAGTACAGATCTCTGGGTGACTCGTAAAGACGAAGATGGTCGTTGGGGCATCCCCAAAAACCTTGGCTCTACAATCAATACTCGGGGCAAGGAAGAGTCTCCATTTATACACGCAGATGATCGCACTTTGTACTTTCGCACCAATGGACATCCGTCGCTGGGAAGCTTTGATCTGTACAAAGCTACTTGGACTGAGTCCGGTTGGAAACAACTGACTCATCTCGCCAACCCAATAAATACAAGGGGCAATGATGGAGCATTGGTCGTCAGTCTAGATGGATTGTACGGCTACTACGCCAGTGATTCGTATGGTGGTGTCCGGTCGGATAACCTCGATATTTTAAAATTTGACATGCCCGAGGTCTTTCGACCCATGCCTATGACATATGTTCGAGGACGGGTTACAGACATTCAATCCGGACTGCCCCTTAGTGCACAGATAACCATTGCTTATAATGATCCTGCCAAGGTAGAAAAGAAATATCAGACCCAATACGACGGTACATTTTTGGCGGCCATACCTGTCGGCTCGGCTACACATCTCCATATCGAAAGTCTCGACTATGTATTTTACTCAGATTACATCACTTACAATGAAGTGAAATATGGCGTAGAGCCATATCTGCTCGATATCGGACTTTACAAACCTGTCATCGCAGATCTTCGTGATACTCTCAGTCCACCAACGGTTTTAAACAATATCTTTTTTAAAACGGGGAGTGCCGAACTATTGCCGGATAGTAAAGATGAGCTCCAATACCTCTACAAGTTATTGGCAGATCAACCCAAACTCAAAATCATCATTATCGGTCACACGGACAACGTCGGAACCAAAGAAGATAATGTGGTGCTTTCGCGGTCTCGTGCCGGTTCTGTTGCGAATGCTCTGATAGATCTTGGTATTGCACCGGAGCGCATAACCGTTGAGGGTAAAGGTGAGTCTCAGCCTATATACAACAACCAAACAGAAGATGGGCGTGCCAAAAACCGTCGTACGGAATTTATAGTGAGTTCTAATTAAGTTGTGCTGTTATATGTCTTGAAAGTAGTTGATTTTAGTTTTAAAACAATCCCCTTGTTTTACCTTACCTTTTATAAAATATGATTCTCCCACCTGAGCCAAAAAGCCACTGTTTGCATTCCCAGACTACCATAATCGTACATCACTTCATCACTTGTACCAGTTGGCCATCTTTATACTCGGCATCTCCGATGTAGTAGCGGTCTTCGAGGACAGAACTACCCTGTTTTACAACTTTGCGCAGATACTTACCATCTGCATCATAGGTGAACTCTATCAGCCCACCATGATCAAATGTCATCCTCCGTGGCAGATCCAGATGA
>JAJRXG010000299.1 GCA_024276375.1 Bacteroidota bacterium
CTATATATATCACATGCAATGTCCAATCTCTAATTTTTTGTGCATAGGCCATGGCTTCTTTATAACAACGGATGTTAACTTGTCTATCCTCCTGTAAAACAGTCGCTCCTTGGTTGATCAACACAATGACTTCAAACTGTATGTTGCTTCGATCACACCGATTCAACGATTCTAAAACCCTGACTATGTCGC
Organism: Bacteroidota bacterium; assembly: GCA_024276375.1. Lineage (GTDB taxonomy): Bacteria > Bacteroidota > Bacteroidia > Chitinophagales > Saprospiraceae > JAJRXG01. The sequence goes on from JAJRXG010000299.1 coordinate 193, forward strand.
TTTCAGAAAATGCCGGTATGACAACAATAAGACCTATAGGTTGTGACAATACACTAGGCATCAATCTTTTTCCTATAGACTCATCATAAGACCGTGTCACAGCATGAATGGGATTGTCTTTTCTCACAGGATGACTTCAACAACAAATATGGTTCTATAATATTGACTTCGCCCCATGCACGTCACTTATATGAAGAAATATACCCCATGGACGTCCATAAGACCTACTATACCCCTGTCTATTCTAATACAATCTCAACGATGGTATCGATAGGTAGTCTTTCCTTTTTAGGCACTTTAACCAAGAGACCAAATTCTGTATTGGTGTGAGGCACTTTATTCTTACTTTTATAAAATACGATACTTTTTATCTGTCCATCAAAACCTTCTAGGAAAACGACATCTTTATCGGGATTCAAGATATGTAAGTACAGAACATTTCCCTTGCGGGTGATAGCCAAATCCTCATCGGGACGTATCGGCCCTTCTGAGGTTCCATAAATGGTTGCTCCGTTTTCACTCATCCATCGTCCTACCTGTTCCAATGACCGGCGGTGTTCGATTTGTATCTCTCCATTGGGCATCGGGCCTACATTCAACAATAGATTGCTACCATAACCCGCAGCACGCACTACATATTGGATCAATTCCCGTGGAGATTTATGCTTTCTGTCCTGAAGATTAAAGCCCCATGAGCCATTGATGGTTTCACAAACTTCCTTGGGCAAGTCTCCAATCTCCTCAGGTTTTGTGCCCCATCCAGTCGTATTCTGACCTGGAAGATCTCTTTCAAACATCTGAAAATCTTCACCTTTGATCGGCGCAATGTGGTGATTATTGCCTATTAGGCAACCGGGTTGCAAGTCATGAATCAACTTATACAATTCATCATAGTGCCAATCTACTTGCAATTTGCCAAATTTCTTACCATCCCATTGCTTTTGATCCCAGTGACCATCTAGCCAAATCCCTCCTATCTCACCATATTGCGTAAGCAGTTCCGTCAATTGTGCTTTCATAAATGCAATATAGTCCTCCCAATTGCCCTCACCACGCCCCGGAATATCTCTTCCGGTTCTTCCCCTCGGAAAGTAATTGTCATCATGCCAATCGAGCAGTGAATAGTAAAAAAACAGCTTTATTCCTTCTTGCCGGCAAGCGGCTGCCAGTGACTTCAAAATATCTTTCCCGTAAGGGGTTTTCTTCACAATCGTATAATCCGAAACCTTTGAGTCATACATCGAAAATCCATCGTGATGCCGACTGGTGATAGTGATGTACTTCATACCGGCATTTTTTGCCATTTTGACCCACTCAACGGGATCATACGCTATGGGGTTAAAAAAAGTCGGCAATTTCTCATATGCCTCTATCGGAATGTTCTGATTGTTCATGACCCATTCTCCGTCTCCCAACAAACTATAAACTCCCCAATGAATAAACAGACCAAATCGAGCATCTTCGAACCACTCACGAGCTTCTAAATTTTCCTTGCTAGGCTCATAACCTTCTTGGGCAATATTCCAGTTAATCGACAAACAGACAAAGACAACAATGGTCAAATACTTCATGATATAGAACTATATTAAATATCCAAAATGGTATAAATATACGCATTGCCTATGATTAGCGCTTGGCTTAGCACGGTATATACCATAAAAAGTCCCCTTTGAATAGTCAAAGGGGACTCCGTTATAACTTTGATTTTGGTACAAACCTATTTTGCATCCAAGGCTTTAGAAAACTTCTTCTTAGAAGTAACTTCAGAGCGTCCTTTCAACTCTCCCGATAAATCTCGAACGATCGGGGTAGCAACAAATATCGA
>JAJRXG010000300.1 GCA_024276375.1 Bacteroidota bacterium
CTCTCTATTAAGCTCGTGGCTTCTTTGGCATCCCGAGTGTTGAGCATATGAAAGACGACACCTATTGTAACGGGTCTTATCTCTTGCCGGCTTTGCTCGACGGCTACTTTTTGTTCTATCTCTTGAACTGCTGTCTGCCAATCTCGACGGAGTTCTAAGGCGGATCCACTGCCTACAGTGCAGATGTAACCCTCGTATTTTTGGGTATCATAGACGCGGATCGGTATGGGTGTCTCCCCTGTCGGCAAATCTGTTGTTGCATCTATGCGTTGGGCACTGACGGTGGTTGCATATATCAAAAAGAAGCTACTCCATGTTACAAGGTACCAATACTTAGGGAAGGTCATTCTATGCGTTATGTATTGCGAAATGTTGCGTTATAATTATGTGCTTTTAGTGTATGAACAATGATATTGTTTATCGTAAGATGAAAGAACATGGAGCATAGTTGAGCCCACTCCGAAAACTCACAAAACCAAAAATATTTCATTTTGTAAAAATAGTCAGATTCCGGAATGGGCTCATAGATGAAAATCGCTAAAACGCTACCCCCCCCAATTGCTTCACTCCATCCAAACATAGTGAAAATAATTTTAATTTTAAAATTATGGCGGTTAAATCATTGATTTACTAGGTAAATCCCTAGTTAATGGGCATAACACCATCAATATCTGTGTTATTATTCAGGTAGGCGTCATTTTTGGCTAAAAAACACTTTTCCCGTCATATTTCCGCTATTTTTTTTCGCCGTAGCGCTGCTATGCCTCAAAAAATAAGCGTCATCTGAAGAAAAAATCGCCTTTTTTATCTCAAAAGCACCTTCCTGAATAGTAACTATACCATAGAAATATGACTAATTATATAAAAATCACTATGCCAGAACTGTAAGTACCTTAACAGACAAGAGCAATAGGATCTATTGATCCTATTGCTCTCAAGTATTATATCTCTATGGTCGATCCAGCACTCATATATCATACTGCAACGAAACAACCTACTGCTATCCCCCCAATGCTGCTGCACCTCCGACGATCTCCGATAGCTCCCGGGTGATGGCTTCTTGACGTGCTTTGTTGTAAGATACCTTCAAGTCATTGAGCAGATCGTTGGCATTTTCGGTGGCTTTATCCATGGCTGTCATTCGCGCTCCATGCTCCGAAGCATGGGTATCCAATACATACTTTTGAAAGGAAGTTTGCAAAATAGTGGGGATCAATTCTTGGAGCAATTTTTGTTTATCCGGTTCAAAGATATAGTCCTTTTTGGTTGTTGATGCGCCTTCCACTGGCTTGATCTTAGCAACCGGCAAAAACTGATCACATTGTGCAAACTGCATACCGGCATTTTTGAAGCGAGAATAAGCTACATCTACGGCATCATACGTACCTACTTCAAATCCCGCCATGGCAAAGGTGGACACTTCTGCAACATGCTCAAAAGACAAATCATCAAATAAGTTTACAAATTGATCGATGATTTGACAATCACTATAACGCTTTTTAAAATAACCCAATCCCTTCTTTCCCACACATAGGATACTGAGCTTGCCTGCCTTTCTAACTTCTTGATACGAAGTATTAATCTTAGATACCGCCTCTTTTATAATATTTGAATTAAAAGCACCGGCCAGACCACGATTGGAAGTGACAACGATGACAAGAGCACTATTGATCTCCCGATCTACACCAAAAGAAGATCCTCCATCACCACCATCCATATTGGAGAGGATGTTTTTCAATATGCCATCCAATCGCTCGGCATATGGACGCATCTCTGTGATCGCTTGCTGAGCGCGTCTCAACTTGGCCGCAGAGACCATTTTCATCGCCTTGGTGATCTGCTGGGTGCTATTGACGGAAGTGATCCGTTCTCTTACTTCTTTTAACTGTCCACTCATGGTATGCTAGGATTGAAAATAAAGTCAGTGATTTACTTAAATGTGCCAGTCAAATCAGCTGCAATACTCTTTACGGATTCCAGAGCACTGGCTTCGAGTTTTCCGGCTTTAAACGCCGCAAGTGCTTCCGGAGCTTTGGATTCCAAGGTAGTCAAAAACAACTCCTCAAATTCCTTTACCTTCTCTACCGGAACATCCTTCAAAAGGCCGTTGACACCGAGATAAATCATAGCCACTTGTTTTTCCACCGTTACGGGTGCATATTGCGCTTGCTTCAATATCTCTACATTGCGCTTTCCTTTTTCAAGTACCAACTGAGTAGCAGCATCCAGATCTGAACCAAATTTGGCGAAAGCTTCGAGTGATCTATACTGCGCTTGATCCAACTTTAGTGTACCCGCTACTTTTTTCATCGACTTAATCTGTGCATTTCCTCCTACTCGGGATACGGAGATACCTACGTTAATGGCCGGGCGTACCCCTGCATTGAACAAGTTGGACTCCAAGAATATCTGACCATCTGTAATAGAGATTACATTGGTAGGAATATATGCTGACACGTCACCTGCTTGGGTCTCGATGATCGGAAGTGCTGTAAGGGATCCTCCTCCTTTGACAATGCCTGCTTTCTTCAAGCTGTCGGGCAAATCATTCATATTTTGAGCAATCTCATCATTATTGATCACCTTGGCAGCACGCTCTAGCAACCTTGAGTGCAAGTAGAACACATCTCCCGGATAGGCTTCTCTCCCCGGAGGACGACGCAACAACAATGATACTTCGCGGTAAGCGACCGCTTGCTTAGACAAATCATCATATACAATCAACGCAGGTCTTCCCGTATCCCTGAAAAACTCTCCGATTGCCGCTCCGGCAAAAGGAGCATAAAACTGCATAGGTGCAGGATCGGCGGCCGATGCAGACACAATCACTGTATATGCCATAGCACCATGCTCTTCAAGTGTTTTGGCCACTTGGGCAACTGTTGAAGATTTTTGCCCTGAAGCCACATATATACAATATACAGGTTCTCCCTTGTCGTAAAACTCTTTTTGATTGATAATGGTATCAACCGCAATAGCAGTCTTGCCCGTCTGCCTGTCTCCGATGATCAATTCACGCTGACCTCTACCGACCGGGATCATCGAATCTATCGCCTTGATGCCTGTCTGAAGTGGTTCGTCCACCGGCTGGCGGAAGATAACACCCGGAGCTTTTCTTTCGAGTGGCATCTCATATTTTACACCACCTATCGGACCCTTTCCATCTATCGGTTCTCCCAGTGGATTGACAACGCGACCGACATACTCCTCACCTACATTGATGGAGGCAATTCTATTGGTTCGTTTTACCTTACTGCCCTCTTTTACGCCATCGCCGTGACCCAACAATACTACCCCTACATTATCTTCTTCAAGGTTCAAAGCGATGGCTTGTACGCCTGTGTCAAACTCCACAAGTTCTCCTGCCTGAACACTATTGAGACCATATACTCTGGCGATTCCATCACCGACTTCCAATACTGTTCCCACTTCTTCAAGCTCCGTAGCAGAACTCAATCCGGATAGTTGTTGCTTTAAGATTGCCGTTATTTCATCGGGCTTTATATTTACCATGATATTTCTTTTTATAAAGATTTGATAAGTGTATTATCCAATATTTCTTTCTTCAATTGCGCCAATTTATTTTTGACACTTGCATCATATAATTTATCCTCAATCTCCAAGACAAAGCCTCCTATAAGATTGGGATCAACTTCGCATTCCAGTTCTACCGACCCTTTGACGATATCCATACCCAATAATCCGGCCTTTATCTTGGCCAGTTGTGCAGGGGTCATTTGGGTAGCTGTAGTTACCTTGGCCTTGGTGATGTTTTTAAGTCCTCGATACTGATCTTCAAAAGCCTCCGTGATATCTACCAATACAGACTCTCTACCTTTGCGGATGACAATATCAAAAAACGACTCGGTTAAGGTATCTATCTTACCACTAAATATACGCTTGAAAATACTTTGCTTTTTATCGCCTTGAATGATAGGGCTCTTGATCAACAACTCAAAATCGCGATTCCCCAATACTTGTTTGAATGTAGCAATATCTTCTTTTACCACCTCCAACTTGCCTTGGTCCTGAGCTAGTTCTATAAGTGACTTAGCGTATCTCGATGCAATCCTTGTTACAGACATATATTTGACGATCTATTGTCTTGATTAATTATTGCTTATCTCTGAGATGAGTTGGCTTACAAATGCTTCTTGTGCAGGATCTCCTGTCAATTCTTTCTTGATAACCTTCTCAGCTATATTAAGCGCCAATAGTCCCGCTTGATCCTTTACTTCTGCCAATGCCGCTTTCTTCTGATTTTCAATCTCGACTCGTGCATCTGCAACGATCTTATTGGCGTTTGCCTTAGCTTTCTCTTTGGCTTCAGCTATGATCTGATTCTTCGTATCCTTGGCCTCCTTGAGCATCTGTGTACGTTCTTCTCTCGCCTGCTGCAGCAATTGATCGTTTTCGGCTTTTAGGTTGGCCATCTCTTCTTTTGCTTTCTTCGCTTCATCAAGCGCACTCTGGATATCATTAGCTCTACTCTTTAGTGCCTCGGCGATCGGCTTAAATGCCATCTTGCCTATCAATACCCAAAAGAGAATAAATATAAGTGTCGTCCAAAATATCAATCCAGCGTCTGGTTTGATAGGGTCAAAACTCACTAAAAATAAATACATCATCTTTTCAATTTTAGAACTTGAAAGGAGTGTAACCAACCGTTACACTCCATCCAAATGTTAATTAGATCTATTGTCTTCTTATACGAAAAAAGATAATAGAATAGCAATCAATGCCGCACCCTCTACAAGAGCTGCCATCAAGATCATATTGGCTCTGATGTCACCTACTGCTTCCGGTTGCCTGGCGATTGCTTCCATAGCTTTTCCACCGATTTGTCCGATTCCGAGTCCTGCTCCGATTACCGCCAATCCGGCTCCTACTGCTGCTAATGTTCCAGTCATAATTGAATATTTATATAAAAAATTTAATCTTTTGTCATCAATGATCATCGTGCACCTCTATCGCTGCACCGATGTAACTCGCTGTCAATATAGTAAATACAAAGGCTTGAATAAATGCCACCAACAGCTCTATGGCCATCATAAACAGTGTGAGAAATACAGAACCTATTGAAGTGCCCCAAGCCGCAGCTGGGTTGGCTCCATTCTTTCCAAAAATAAATATCAAACCCACAAATATCACAATCACCATGTGTCCCGCTACCATGTTGCCAAACAATCGCAACATCAATGTCAATGGCTTGATAAACAATCCCATGATCTCCACGGGAGTCACTACCAAGTACTTGATCGGCCACGGCACTCCGGGCATATTGAATACGTGTCCCCAGTAGTCCTTCTTGCCGTTGATCGTCGTCATTATAAATGCCAATACGGCCAATACTAAAGTGACACTGAGATTGCCGGTGACATTGGATCCTCCCAAAAATGGGATCTGACCAAATAGGTTTAATCCTAAAATAAAGAAGAACAGCGACATCAAAAATGGCTGAAAGCGCTCCCATGAATCACCTAAAAATGGCTTGGATACATCTTCTTGTATAAACTCAAATATCGGCTCTATGAATCCTTGTATGCCACTTGGAGCCATTCCTTGCCGGTTTTTATATGCTTTGGCAATTGCGATAAACATCAACGAAAGCAATCCGACAATCAAGAACATACTGACCACATTCTTAGTGATAGAGAAGTCATGGAAGCTTGTAAGCCCACCACCAAATAAACCGAAGTCCAAAGTGCTCTTTGGGTCACACAATATCCTATTGCCTTCATAGCACAGATATACTTTATCTACTTTTTTGCCGTCCACTGTTGCGGATTCTTCCCATAGTGCATCATCTCCGATCCCTATTAATCCTTTCGGAAAATTGGGGTCTGTGATTCTTTTGGCTTGACCGCCAAACAAAACATATCTATTGTAAGCCTTACTGCCGTTGCCATGCGCATCAGCATCAAACTTGCCGGAGGAAAACATCTCAAGACCCTCGCCAGGAACGTAAAAAATACATGGTAGCGGAAAATGAAACCAGCCTATGTTGTAAATATTTTGGTCGCTGATATGGTGAAATGCCGTCGCACCGGCATCAAACTCCCCACCATGATGACTCGATCCGCCACAAGCATTGGTGGCATGTTCTTCACCATGGTTGTCGGCTCCGTGACTCGACGTCGCATGAGCATCGTCTCCATGATGATCCTGAGCACCTATATGAGATACTGCTGTGGTCAAGAAGAAGATCAAAGTATATCGTAGAACAACTGTTAAATTCACGCGCACCTTCAATAGTTTAAAATCGCCGCAAATGTAGATATAATAGCCGATTTTGACAGGGCGATTGGTGTATTTTTATTTATCCAAATACGAAATTGAAACACACACTTACACCTGCTATTTATTCTTCTTCTTTTCCATCTACCAAACATTCTATCGGTATTCTATTGAAGAACAATTTTAATTTATGTTCTTCCTATTGCTCAAGAATAGACAAAGTATCACTCTACAATAGGAATATCGGTTGAGGAGGGCAGATTTCATTCTCAAGATTGTGTCTTAAGCACTTATTTTTGCCCCTATCAATCGTCGTATTGTTTGGCGTTGGACAACTTATCTGGCGTAGGTCGTAGCGCGTTTCTCACGAATCACGGTGACCTTGACTTGACCCGGATACTGCATTTCGTCTTGGATTTTCTGTGAGATAAGAAACGAAATATCTTCAGCTACTTGGTCACTGACTTTTTCGCTTTCGACGATAACGCGCAATTCACGGCCGGCTTGGATGGCATATGCTTTCTGTACACCTTCGTGTCCCATGGCGAGTTCTTCAAGATCTCCAATCCTCTTGAGGTAACTCTCGAGGATCTCTCTACGAGCTCCGGGACGGGCTCCTGATATAGCATCACAAGCTTGTACGATGGGCGAGATCATATTGTTCATTTCTATCTCATCGTGATGAGCACCAACGGCATTGAGGATCACGGGATGCTCTTTATACTTTTCGCAGATTTTCATGCCGAGAAGCGCATGAGGCAATTCTGATTCTTCTTCCGACACTTTTCCGATATCGTGTAAGAGACCTGCTCTTTTGGCCATTTTGATTTGCTTGGATGACATACCCATTTCGGCTGCCATGTTGGCACACAGATGTGCTGTCTCAATGGAGTGTTTGAGTAGATTCTGGCCATAAGAAGATCTAAATCTCATCCGTCCCACCATTTTGATGAGATAGGGATTCAATCCATGGATATCGAGGTCAATGACAGTTCGCTCACCAATCTGGACAATCTGTTCAGTCAGTTGTTTGCTTACTTTGGCCACCACTTCTTCGATTTTGGCCGGATGAATGCGTCCGTCTGCAACCAATCTTGTGAGCGATAGGCGACAAATCTCTCTTCTGATTGGGTCAAAGCTCGATATTACAATAGCTTCGGGGGTATCATCAACTACGAGTTCTGCTCCTGTCGCGGATTCTATGGCGCGGATATTTCTTCCTTCTCTACCGATTATTTGGCCTTTGATGTCATCGGATTCGAGATTGAAGACTGATACGGTATTTTCGATGGTATATTCTGCGCACATACGCTGTATTGTCTGTATCACGATTTTCTTGGCTTCCCTGTTGGCGGATATCTTAGCATTGGAAATAATATCTTTTTCGATAGCAAGAGCGGCCGTTTCTGCCTTGCCTTTCACGGCATCGAGAAGGTGTTCTTTGGCTTCATTTTCGTCCATTTTAGCTACGGTTTCCAATCGTTTGATGGCTTTCTCATTGGCGATTTCGAGATCTTCTTTTCGTTTGCTGATAATGCGCAATTGCTTGTCAATATTCTCTTTGATGACCTTGACTTCTGCTTCTCTACTCTCAATGTTTTCGATTTCCTTTTCAAACTCCTTGCGTTGAATACTGATTTCTTTTTCCAGTGCCTTGGCCTCCAATTCTCTTTCTTTAATAGAGACTAAGCGTTGGGCTTTTTCGCTTTCAAAGTTGGCCTTGAGTTTAGAAAATTTTTCTTTTGCCTCCCTTATTTTCTGTTGTTTGATAGACTCATTCTTGCTTTCGGCATTTGCCAAAAGGCTCTTGGCTTTGATTTTGGCGTCTTCTACGAGACGTTTGGCTGTTATTTTGGCGTCCTGAAGGGTTAAGTCAGCTTTTTGGTTGATTTCGTCAATTTTTGCCTTTTGGCTCTTCTTCATCAAGAAATTGACGATGACAAATCCGATGACTGCTCCTAAGAGGAGACCTCCTAATAATCCTGCTCCTAATTCCATTGTTTTCAGTTTATGTTGATAATCTAAAACCCCTTCTCTTCATGAAGAGATACAAATCACATAAAGAAATCACAATAGCGTGGCTTTGGAATCGTCATTTTGATACTGAAAGAACATCTCCATATAAACACTACGGTAGATGTTGCATCAGCTTATGAGTTAGCTTGTCAATTCTGTCGAAGTATGGCTGCTCTGAAGTGTTTTGGGCACTTTGCCGAGCGGCCAGTTGATTTTCGATTAGGGCCATAGATAGACAATCTTGTATATCCAATTGCTCATATTTTAGGCGATATTGATTCAGTTGCTGCTTGAGATCACGCTCGATATGAATGAGCAAATGCTCTTCTTCAGATGTACATTTTACGGGGTAATCTCGACCCATAATGTTGATATTCCGTTGTTTATATTGCTCTTTCATCTCTGTTTACTCTGAGCAATATAGGACTCCAATTCATCAATGCATACATCAAGCTCTTTTTTTATCAGCTCCAAATTTAAATCGCTTTCTTTTTGACTTACTGCTCCTCCTTTTCCTGTGGATATTATTGATCCACTTCCCGCTGTGATATCCTTTAGTTGATTTAATTCTTGCTTTAAACGAATATTTTCATTCGATAATATAGTTTGTTCCTTTTTTAACGTCTCAATGTACGTTATCGCAGACTCAATTGTCTGTTCTAGGGCATTTATTTTTTCTTCGAATGAATTCACCAAGTATAAATATAGGTCAAGTTAATGATTACCTCAACTTAGCCCCAATCTTTGCTTCCAATTGATGAACGATCTTTTGCATCACTTTATCGACTTGTTGATCTTTGAGGTTTTTTTCTTTATCGACAAATGTCAACCTCACTGCATAGGATTTGACTCCTTCTCCCAAGGATGTCACATCCTTATAAACATCAAAGAGGGTGATATCTTGCAATATGCGACCTGCATTTTTGCCAATGATCCTCGTCACTTGGTCATAGTTTACGCCTTCTTTAAGTACAAGAGAGAGGTCTCTACGGCTAGAAGGGAACTTGGGAATCTCTTCAAACACGATTTTTTGTTTGCGGGCGATTTTAAGCATAGGATGAAGAAAAATCTCTGCATAAAAAATCTCCTTGTCTATGCCCACGGCTTTTTGCACCTTGGCGGATACCTTCCCAAATTGTACTAAATTTTGACTTCCTCTATAATATCTCAACCCATAGGCGAGCCTTTGGTCATCACATTCATCTGTCTGATAAGCCTGCAGTCCGATGCGATGCAATATCCTGTGAACCGAGCGCTTCAAGGCAAAGAAATCAACTGCTGCTGTTTTTGTATTCCATGCAACTCCTTCTTGCTTGCCGGTAAGCCACAATGTAAGCACTTCCTCTTCTTGATATGTTGCCTCTAGCGCGTTGTAGGTTCTACCCAATTCATAGAGGGCGAGATTGTCTTGTTGTCGATTGACATTATGAGCGATGGACAACAACCCCGAAATCATCATCTCAGGTCGCATGATATCAAGATGAATATTGCTGGTATTGTTGATATATACCAAGCCATTTGCATAAGCGTCCAACTCTTCATAATACCGCGATGGTATCAAAGACAATCCCATCATCTCCCGGTATCCTGCTCCCACCAAAACATGTGCCAGGGCTCGTTTTAACTCCGGCATTTGAATTTCCCCAATCGGAAGAATCGCTGTATTGATCCGATCGCTTACAGCTACATTGTTGAATCCATAAATACGCAATACCTCTTCAACTACATCGGCTTCTCGAGTGACATCTGACTTGTCGGTCGGTATGCGCACCTTATAATCATCGCCATTTTGCCTTACTATATCTATGTCCAAGGCAGATAAAATCCTCTCCAATGTAGCTGCACAAAGTTGAGCCCCAATCAATCTATTGAGATTGGACAATTTGATATCAACTTCTTTGGGAACAATGGGCTGAGGATATATGTCCACCAATTGTGATGATACTTGCGCTTCGGCATATTGCTGCATCATCGCCACGGCTCGAGCCAAAGCCGTAACGGTGATATTGGGGTCTGAACCTTTCTCAAAACATCTGGCTGCATCTGTTCTAAGGTTGTGGTATGTGCTGGTTCTACGAACACTCAAAGCATTGAAATGAGCTGATTCTAAAAATATCTCCGTCGTCTCATCCGTCACTCCACTATCTTGACCACCAAATACGCCTGCTATACAAAGTCCAGCGCCATGTGCATCACAGATCATCAATTCCTCTCCTGAGAGCTTGCGCTCCTTTTCATCCAGAGTGATAAATGCTGAACCTTCTGCAAGAGATCGAACGATGATGCCCTGTCCTGATATTTTGGATTGATCATAGGCATGCAAGGGTTGGCCGTATTCATATAGTACATAGTTGGTGATATCCACAATGTTGTTGATTGGCTTCACGTCGATGGCTCTCAAATGATCCTGCATCCATTGAGGTGAAGGCTGAACTCTGACATTGGAGAGCGAAATACCACTAAATCTAGGGCAAGCGACTATGTCTTCAACGGTGACTTGAAGAGGTGATCCCGTGCCTGTGCTCAACACATCGCCCGTATCCGGATAACGCAGCTGCACAGGTTGTTGTAAATGAAACCTGTAATATGCCGCCAAATCTTTGGCTACACCCAGATGGGAAGTAGCATCTGAACGATTGGGGGTCAATCCTATATCGTAAATGTAATCAGTATTCAACTGGTAGAAGCTCGCAACTGATTGACCGACAGATGCATGATCGGATAGCACAATAATACCCTCGTGGTCACGTCCGATACCGATCTCGTCCTCTGCACAGATCATACCCATTGAAACCGCCCCGCGAATCTTGCCTTTTTTAATCTTAAATGGATCTCCCTCAATGGGATACAAGGTGGTTCCGACAGTAGCCACTACGACCTTTTGACCTACGCCTACATTGGGTGCACCACATACAATCTGTAGTACTTCTTCTGCACCGATATCAACGGTCGTCAATGACAGACGATCAGCATTGGGATGTCTATCACAAGTCGTTACTTCTCCTACAACAAGACCATCCAATCCTCCGGGAATGGCCAGTTTCTCCTCCATTCCCTCTACTTCTAGACCCAAGTCTGTGAGGATCTCTGACAGTTGCTCTGGGGTGCTGGGAATATCTATGTATTGCTTGAGCCAATTGAGTGATATCTTCATCGGCGGTCTATCTTATATTAGATGTATAAAAAAAGAATCGCAAATATAGCCTAGTTTTATCTCTCTAGGATCTTAGCTATCACTGAGTGTGATTTGCCTAAATGCACTCTAACTCGATTTATTTCTTTTTGGTTGTATCGACGCGTTGAGCAGAACAAACCACTAAGCAAAGAAACACCTCAGTGCACCTCAGAGC
>JAJRXG010000033.1 GCA_024276375.1 Bacteroidota bacterium
ATCTTATGTTAGTGTTATAAGCTCAAGTCAGCGTATCGTAAATATGTGGAAATTACTTCTCATATCCATCTTCTTTCTCATTCTAACTCTGCCAAAGTTGTCGGGACAATGCAGTGGAGGAGCAGGCAATAACTTGTTTGCGGACGGAGATTTTGGTAGTGGCGAACGCTTTGCACTGGCCAACGATCCTATGCTGGCTCCGGGATACCGATACGACCCCAATGGCCCACCCGCTGATGGTGAGTACATCATCACCAATGACCTTGCCGAATGGAATCAAGTATATCCCACTTGGTTGGTCATACAGGATAATAGCGATGATCCTAAAGGGTATATGATGGTCGTCAATGCTTCTTTTGAACCTGGATTGTTCTATGAAGAGACCATTGGAAACCTATGTGATAATACACTCTTTGAGTTTTCGGCAGATATCATCAATATGATCAGAAATGATGTTGCCAATCATCTTGATCCCAATGTAGATTTCTTAATAGATGATCGAGTCGTACTGAGTACCGGCAATATCCCGAAGAATCAAAGATGGAATACTTTTTCTTTTGTTTTTAGCACTGAACCGGGTCAGACTTCCGTCAAATTGTCCCTCCGCAACAATGCTCCCGGCGGAATCGGCAATGATCTGGCATTGGATAACATCACTTTTAGAGCTTGTGGGCCGTCTTCTGAGATTCAATCTCCACAGATTATCAATGCCACCTTCTGCCAAGAAGATGAAACCTTGGACTTTATTTCCCTTCTGGACGGGATTGAAGATCCCAGCCAAACATACGTTTGGGAACGCTCCGATAATATCTCCGATATCAATGCCTGGCAGTTGATCCCCAACGAGAACACGAGCCGAATCACATTGGACAATCCTCAAGAAGGAACTTTTTGGATCAGATTTGCCTCCGCGGGATCCGCCGTCAACATCCAAAATATCAATTGTAGATTTTATTCTACTCCCATCAACGTGGTAGTGCCTCAACGTATCTTTGAAGTCAGTGATACGCTCTGTGGTGGCACAATGATCCCATTCGGAGATGGAGGCCTTGCCCAGCCGGGGCTTTATATTCAAAATCTAATATCCAATGTCGGATGTGATAGTATCGTCATGATCCATCTCGATACCATCGCAAGGGCTACGATAGATGCCCGCCTCCAGAAAACTGACCCCCTATGCTTTGAACAGCCATCAGGTGAAATACTCGGCATCAATGTAAGTGGAGGATATCCTCCTTATCACATTGTGATTAACGCAAATGACTATCCTGCTTTGACCGCAACGCAATTGTATGCCGGAACATATGATGTCACAATCAATGATCGCTACAACTGCTTCTTCAATGACCAGATCACATTGGACGAAGCTCCAGAACTCGTAATAGATATTGGAGGCGATCAGCCATTGATATTGGGTGAAGAGTTGAGGCTCGAACTCAATAGCAATCTACCCCTCTCTGAAATCCTATGGTCTGACAACCTATCTGAATATGATGGCCAACGGGATATTAATTTTCTCCCGATCAGAGATATGGCAGTATCTGTGACGGGATTGACATCAGACGGTTGTGAAGCAGAAGATTCCATTAGAGTAACCTTGGATACAGAAGCTCATATATATACACCCAATGTCTTCTCTCCCAATGGAGATCAAATCAATGATCAATATTATATTACGGCATTTGGCAGAAGCCTCGATTATATCGACACCTTTGAGATCTATGACCGCTGGGGCAATCTCGTCTGGAATATCACTGAGTCACCGGATGGTCAGTGGGATGGTAGCTATTCAGATCCAACATCTATGTCCTCAGGCGTCTATGTTTATACGCTCGAGGCCGTACTCATCAATGGAGACAGAATAAGAAAAACCGGATCGATACAAGTCATTCGATAAGATCACAGCCCATACACTCGATGAGCAATACATACAAAAAATTTCATCCCGATTATAGCGCAGATGGCTCAACATTGGTGAATCCGTACACCACCAACCGGAACTGCACCTTTATTCACCACATTCATATTTCAGAATGCTAAAAAACCATACATTTGCGTCCGATCGAATGCAAAGATCACAAGGGTCATTAGCTCAGTTGGTTTAGAGCGCTGCCTTGACAGGG
>JAJRXG010000301.1 GCA_024276375.1 Bacteroidota bacterium
AATTACATACTTCGGAATTATTTTCGTGTGATGGGGTTGCGGGTGTTGCAACATTCTGGAACGGCAGAACACCTTCATGTGTCATTGTATTGTCACTATATACCCAACGCATTATGATATCTTGCAATAGTCTTTGTATTGATAGATTTCTTGGGTCAATTTTCCGAAAGGGCATTGAGGATGGCAATTTGGATGTCATTGTAAGTTTTAGACACTTGATGGGACATCTTGTACATATTGAAGTATCCGTGGATCATACCGCCATATTCTTTGAAAATGACTTTATTGCCGGCCTCACGGAGTCTATCTGCATATCGTTTGCCCTCATCTTTGAGTGGATCATATTCGGCAGTACAGATAAAGGATTGCGGTAAATCCGTAAGATTTTCGGCCAGCATCATCGATAGATAGGGATTATAAATATCTTTATCAGAAGCTTTGTAGTGATCCAAAAACCATTGCATCATTTTCTTTGTCAGAAAATATCCATTGCCGTAAGCATCGATGGACGGTTGACTCAAGGTGGCATCGGTACAGGGATAGATAAGTATCTGAAGACTGATTTTAGGACCGTTGAGATTTCTTGACATAAGGGCAACAGCGGTAGCGAGATTTCCGCCTGCACTATCGCCCATGACGATAAGTCTATCCGGATCTCCGCCATGAACATTGGGATTATTGCTCGCCCAAGAAGTGACATCATAACAATCATATACTGCAGTAGGAAATTTGAATTCCGGAGCGAGTCTATATCCAACCGAAATGACAACGGCACTGTTGTCTCGAGCCAATCTCCGGCATACTTTATCATGTGAATCTATGGACCTCATTACAAAGCCTCCTCCATGAAAATATACAATCAAAGGAGCTATATTCTTAGTAGGCCGATATATTCTGATGGGTATTTCGCCGTCCCTGACCGGGACTTTCATATCGATGACCTGATCTATGGGTACCGGTGGATAATCTATAAATTTCTCTATTTTGGCAATAGATTTTTTAGCTGCCAAACGAGCTTCTACGGGATTGAGTTCATGAATTTGAGGGCTCTTACTCCTGTTCAATAGCCAAAGGAGCAGTCTTAATTTGATTGGAATGCGCATAGCGTAAAAGTAGATATTTTTTCGATAACTACTTGTCATTCAAAAATGACAGTTTGATCCTGTTTGTGACCTAAATGCGCGATCTTACTTGTTTATCTGTTATCTATTAATTCCACCGGACTCATAAGTACAACAATCTCAGTAAGCGTGCCTCAGACTACCTCTGATAGTCTTCCAGTTTCTCGATTCTTTCAATGAGCTTTTTGAGCAGGGTAGCTTGCTGCTCAATGATGACTTGTTGTTCTTGAATGGCTTTAATACTGAGGATGCCAAAGTAATCATATGTCAATGCTTTAAGGCCTTCTTTCTGATCAACGATCAACGGGAAGACAGATTCAACCTCTTGGGCTATAAATCCTAGGGTTGCTTTCTCAGAATCTGATTGGGTCTTAAAATGATATGTAGTGGGTCTGAGTTTAAGAACTTTGCCCAAGACTTGTCCTAAAGTATGCACATTTTTCTTTAAGCGGGCATCAGATACGGAGGTATATACGCCATTTGCTCTATTCCACCAACCTTGATACAATCCATTAAAAGCAATATTTAAATGCCCGGTATTGTCTAAAAACAAAGTACTGGTATTGGTACCGCCATTTTCTTGTATTGTGATTCCGGGTAAATTTGTAACGAAGTTCCCAACGCCATTGAATGTAGGAACATTGGCCTGTCTAATATGTAATGCTGTCTGAGGTATTGCAATATTTACCCCCATTGTGTTTTTAGAGCCATCGAAATAGAGCGCTGCAGTATTGTTTGTTCTGTTGATAGAAAATGAGCCGTCGTTTTCCAAACTCATGGTATAAGTCTTGCTATTGTCTGGACTGTTGAAGTATAGATCACCGCCGGCTGGCAAGAGCAAGTCTCCGTTCTGTTTGTATTCCCAAAATCTTCCAATAGGATTTAAAATGACAAAATCTCCGTCACCATCGGTGTACAATAAATTGAATTGGGAGTTGCCATTTCTAAATTCGAGATTAGAGCTCTTTATTTTTACGTTTCTTTCAAATTCTATATTTTGAGCATTTATTATACTCCCTGCTATTGTCATTATCGAGATCAGAACAACGTTTGAATATTTCATGGTGGATTACTTTTTCTAAATCAATGGATTGCATTTGTTATTTGAATACAAGCACCTTACTTAAGGCTGCTTTCTCACCTTTTGCTCTAGTGATTGGATTCTTTTTTCCAAATGAAAAACTCTCTCTAATAGAGTAGATATTAATTCGGACTGTTGATCCAGACTAATCCTAGGCTTACTTGTAGCATTTTTGCTATTATTGGGTTTAGGTTCTATTACTATTATATTGCTGTAGTCTCCATCAAAGGAGCTGAACTCTCCTCTGAAGAACCCATTGTAAAAGAGACCCAAGTTGCCATTGTCTCTGATCCCAAAACTCCAGTTTCCGACTCCGGCTTTTTTCATCCTGATGGCTAGTGCATTGTCTTGAAAAATATCCAAGTGTGTTAGGGTGGGCTCTCTATCTATCGAGTCCATGCCGATGCTTATATAGTTTTCATCATCATCGAAGAAATATGCTTCGTCATATCCATTACTTAGTATCGTAAGTCCACCACTGGAGTTCTTTATTTTAAAAGCCATGATATCACCATCAACGGACTGCATTTCAAAAACAGAATTGCCTTTTAAAAGGATATCCCCACTCATTAATTCCAAGTCATGAGCGATATCTATTTTGACATTTCCGCCACTTGCCGGATTCAATATAAGTGATCCGAACTGGTTGGATATACTGGCGGTCTGAGGGGGTCCAAGACCCTGAAAAGTAGTTAATTCCAGTTGACCTTCGACGAGTTCTAAGTTCTGGGCGTTTGTGGGAGCTAGGCATACTAGGAACATTGAGGATATGAGCATAACGATTTTGTGTAACATCATTTTATTTTATTTGAATTAGTTATAAGTTCTATGAAATGAACTCGCTTCAATTGTGAGCAACCCATACTCAAATCCTTTGCGGATGAGTCCCGCCGTATTTTTAGCATCCATTTTGGTCAACAATTTTTTTCTATGATCATTGACAGTATGGGCGCTTATATATAGCTTTTTGGCTATTTCTTTGGCGGTATATTCATAGGCGATAAGATGTAGAACTTCTTTTTCTCGTTTAGATATCGCTCTCATGATGGGTATTTTTTGGTGATTTAAGTTTGGCCAACGAACCGTGCCGAGCAGTGCTATCTCGGTCTTTCTGGTCATGAGGTGTCTGTACGTGAGGTTGATGCAGTAAAAGGTGTAGATATGATTTTATGTTTTTCATGCGAGGATCCTTGCAGTTCTGTGTTCAAATCTAAGCGGATCTACTATTTTGATTTTGCTGTATTGGGACATTTTGTTGCTCATTTGCGACATGGGTTATCAATGACTGGACAATTGACCTGTTATTGTATCTTAGTTGGTAGATGTTACTATTCAGGTAGGCGTCATTTTGGCTAAAAAAAACACTTTTCCCGTCATATTTCCGCTATTTTTTTCGCCGTAGCGCTGCTATGCCTCAAAAAATAAGCGTCATTTGACGAAAAAACTGCCTTTTTTTATCTCAAAA
>JAJRXG010000302.1 GCA_024276375.1 Bacteroidota bacterium
ATTTTGAACAATTGACTTGGAATCAAATCAAGAAAGCCGAGAATGAAATAAACAAACGCCCAAGAAAAAGACTAAATTACCATAACCCAAAAGATGAATTTATTTTATTAACAAAAGTTGCATTTGCGGCTTGAATTCAGGGCTGATAGATTGTAGTATCGGAGAAGATTCATGATATGTCCACACCTCTGTATATGCCTGATCGTTAGCGGTAAAATATAAATAATCATAAATTAACACATAAAAGAAAGGAGTACATAATGTCTTGGGTATATTTAATATTGGCTGGATTATTTGAAATAGGTTGGCCAGTTGGTTTAAAATTGGCACAGGTTGAAAAAACACGTATTACCGGTTTAGTTATTGCTATTGGCTTTATGGCAGTAAGTGGTTTTTTTCTTTGGCTGGCTCAAAAACAAATTCCAATAGGTACAGCATATGCTGTTTGGACAGGTATTGGTGCAGCAGGGACATTTTTTATCGGAATGCAATTCTTTGGCGATCCCGGAAGTTTAGGACGATACCTTGGCGTTGCCTTAATCGTATTAGGCGTTATCACGCTTAAACTGGTGCATTGAAATTGAATATTCCTGTTTGTTTCTGTCCAAATTAATAACCACAAAATACTTTTTGCAAATGAAAACGAAAATTTCAATAATTGGTGTTGTCCGCGAGGAAATGGCTCTTTGGGTTGGTGTTATAACAACTGTTCTTTTTATGTTATTCGGCAACATTTGGTTGTCGGACTTATCAGAATCTTTGAAAGCAGCAGTTATTTTTATTTGGCTTTTTGCAGTTATTTTATGGCTCGCTTTCAATGTTGTTCGCCATGCAGATACACTGGCTATAAAACTTGGTGAACCTTTCGGAACGCTGATTCTTACACTTTCGGTAATTAGTATTGAAACCACAATGATTGCATCCGTGATGCTGAATGGAGATAATAATCCGACATTAGCAAGAGATACGATGTTCTCAGTCATTATGTTTGTTCTTACCGGTATGTTGGGTCTGACAATGTTACCCATTTAGATTTCTTCACAACAAATTGATATTTGCCCTTCTCTCCTTTCTTGTAGGTTGGCACAAAACTGTAGCCTAATACTTCAAAAGTTGAGGGTCTGCGTATCCCACTTTTCTCTCGATTGATTGGTACCTGAATTCAACCGATGGCAACAATGCTCGATCGGCAGCACTCAACTTGTTCAGCTTAGCAAGTATAAAATCCTTGGCCACCAATATTCCAATTATAGATCCCAGCGGATTGAAAGACTGTGCCAAATTGAGGCGCCGTGTAGCAGTTGACTCATCACCCATGGACAAGATATATGGATTGGCACTGGTCTCTAGAAAACTAAGCCCACAAGTCATGATAAAAAAAGCAAGACAAAATGGCCAAAAGATCCCGAGCATACTCGCTGGAATAAATGCCATTCCTCCAAGAGCATACAATGCTAATCCCACCAATATTCCAGACTTGTAAGAATACTTTTTGATGTAAATGGCAGCAGGAATCGCCATCACGCAATACCCCAGATAAAATGCAAATTGCACAAACGAACTTATAAAAGCACTCTGATTAAAAATAGTACCAAATGCCTTGACCAATGGATTGGTGATATCGTTGGCAAAACCCCATAGAGCAAAGCAAAATGTAATGAGTACAAAAGGGACGATTAAATCTCTGGATATGACAACTGCTTGTTCTTTTTTCATGTGCCTTGAATATATTTTAAAATTACAAAAACGAATGCTTGCATTCCGGCCTGATAATTATACCCTCAATCAATGTGCAATATCCGGTGGCCATGGCTCTTGACGATCGATGATTGCTATATTTTGAGTCATGGTCTCAGCTAGCTGAGGCAGATCGCTAAAATCCCTGCCCCACAATTCAGACTGAGACAATATATCCCTGACAAATGCCAAAGTATTTGACCCATGACAATTTACGGATCTTTGGAATATCTCTATCACCTCGGGATTGTCTCTGAGTGCAATCTCTTGCCCTCGCCAACTGCCTCGATAATAACACACGAGCACCGCCCAAGCAAATACAATACGCCGAGGCCATTGCCCCTTGCTGTGGTAATAATCCATCAGCGTCGGCACAAGGCGCTCCTTGAATTTTGAAATAGCATTGAGAGAGATGTCATACAACCGGTGTTCGATAAAGGGATTGTTCAATCTGTCTATTACAGACGACACATAATGTTCCAGTACCTCCTGATCATGACCAATGGTCGGAACCACTTCCTCCGAAAGCATGGCCATGATCAATTGCCTCAGCTCCGGATTGACAATGGCTTCCCCCACTGTAACGAGTCCCCGAAAGTACCCCAGAGCTACCATCGCGATATGTGCACCATTGAGGATACGCACTTTGATCATCCGGTGGATCTGTATATCATCTACAAAGTTCAAATTGAGCCCCGTTTGGTCAAGTGGCAACTCCTCTTTTAACGTCTTGATGCCCGCTATAATCCAACTATGATACCACTCTCCCACTACCAGACATCGATCTTCGACACCTTGTGTTTTAGAAAGTCGGGCGGCATCATCGCGATGATATCCCGAGACAATGCGATCCACCAATGTATTGCAAAATACTTGGTCATCCAGCCACTTTATAAATCCTGCTTCCAGATCCCAATACTCGGCATATCGGACGACACAAGCTTTCAATGCCACGCCATTGTCTTGGATCAATTCCAATGGCAAAAAGACACAAGACCTATCGATTGCCCCATTGAAATAGTGGTAACGATGATGAAGCCAAGCCGTCATTTTACCAGGAAAGGTTTTCGGACACACTTGTACAACTCGAGGCTCCTCTTCAAATCGGATACCACTTTCTGTTGTATTGGATACGACATATCTCATGGTGGACACTTCTGCAAGTCTCAAAAATGCCTGCCACTCGCGATATGGATTTACGATCTCTTGAATACAAGTGATCAAACGATGTGACTCAACCGGTACTCCATTGTCCATCCCTTTGAGCACCGTGTAAAACAACCCATCCTGACTTCTCAACGCCTCATAGGCACCTGTCTCCCTAGGTTTCACCACGGCTACGCCCGCTTCAAATCCCGCCTCCTCATTGAGGATGTCTATCATCCAATCTATAAATCCCCTGATAAAGTTTCCACCTCCGATCTGCAGTACCCGCAAGGGGTACATCACACGATCCGGAGTCATCTGATGATTGAGCAAGTTCATAACGGACTACAATGATACACCACGCTTCCAAGGAATAAAATCATTTTGCTCTAATCGCTCTGCTGCTGTCCAAATATCACCACTGGCCACACCGATGACATATTCCAAAAGTTCCACCCCCAAGGAGGCGATCGTCTCCTGCCCGGATATGATCTTACCTGTATCAAAATCCAATATATCGCGCATGCGATGATATAGATCTGTGTTGGTGGATACCTTGATGACGGGAGCTATGGGATTGCCGGTAGGTGTCCCCAACCCGGTCGTAAACAAAATAATATTGGCTCCTGCCCCTGCCAGTCCCGTCGTACTCTCAACATCATTGCCAGGCGTACACAACAAGTGCAGACCCTTCTTTTCTGCCACTTCTGTATAATCCAAAATATCTTTGATGGGAGAAGTGCCACCCTTTCTGGCCGCTCCTGCGGATTTCATCGCATCTGTGATCAGCCCATCTTTTATATTGCCGGGAGATGGATTGTTTTCAAACCCCGACCCCACTGCCGCAGCACTTTGTGCGTAAGCATCCATCAAGTGAGTAAATTTTTCGGCCGATGCTTTTGTCTCACACCGCCCGATCAACTCCTGCTCTACGCCATTCAATTCTGGAAACTCGGATAGTATCGCCGTACCACCCAATGCCACTATGAGGTCAGAGACAATACCTAAGGTGGGATTGGCAGAAATCCCCGAAAAACCGTCAGAACCACCACATTCCAATCCGATGGATAGATCACTCAAGGGGCATGGAGTGCGTTCCGTACGATTGGCAACCGTCAAACCCGTAAATGTATGCTTTACGGCTTCTGCGATCATCGATCGCTCCGACAGACTCTCTTGCTGCTCTACCATATAAATAGGTTTGTCCACGTTACATGGCAAGGCACTCAATGCAGATTGCAGCAACTCGTATTGAGCATGTTGACATCCAAGACTCAGAATAGTAGCCCCAGCAACATTGGGATGAGCTATGTAACTTGCCAATAAGCGGCATAGGGTGTCGCTATCCGCTCGCGTTCCGCCGCAACCACCCTCGTGGGTCAAAAAACGAATGCCATCTACATTTTCAAACAACCGGTTTTTTCGGATCTCCGCAGCTTCTTTGATGATATTCTGCTGCCATAAAATGTCCTTATCTACACCTTGTCGATATGCTTTCATTAAGGGTTGAATATCTATCACAAAGTCTCGTGGACTCGCATATCCCAACGGTTCCAACATCGATGCCTTGATGATCTCAATATTGCGGTTTTCACAAAATACAAGCGGAATTACCAACCAGCAATTGCGCGTTCCCACGCGCCCATCACTCCGCCTGTATCCCATAAATGTACGCGCCTCAAACGCGGATACATCTGGTGGTATCCAGACACGTTTCTCTCCATCCAATGCGTAAGACCGTACGGCGTGCTTTACGTTTTGTGTATGGATCATCCCTCCACGCCGGATGGGCTGCGTCGCCCGCCCTACCAGTACACCATACATCACCACTTCATCACCTATTTCAAAGTCTCGGACAGCAAACTTATGCTTGGCGGGTATATACTCCACCGGTGTATAGGACACACCATCGCACCTCACTTGTCTCCCCTCCTCCAAATCAGCGAGCGCAACAACAACATTATCCTCTGAGTGAACCTTGAGCACTATATGAGACATACCTTCATATCATTGACCTTGCCTTAAAGGTGCAATTAAATTTCCTAATCTGAAAAAACAGCAGCAGAGTACTTTCAAAATACACCCTCTTGGAAGTAACTATTGCACCCAAAAGTTTTTGTCAAAAAAAATGCCTATTTTCTGTCTAAAAACAGGGGCACTGAATAGTTACTCTAGGAGATACTCCATCTCGTTCATCATATCCCCTCACTGTTTGCTCGTTCGAACCTGTCCCTTGCGTCTGTATGCTGCATCTGGATCATGAACAGACTGTATGGAACATGATGGTATATCCTTGGGGGGCTTTAGGGTTGGATTATCTTCATCTTCACCATCTGTCTCGTATTGTTCTTTATATATTCGACTCAGTATATGACTATTCTCAGCCCCTACATCTATGGACAATAGGTATTGGATGAGTTGACCCAATTGTAATAGCATTTCCTTCTTTTGTCCTCCACTCAATCCATAACTTATATTGGAGGTGCTTTTTGTCTGTAACTTATCATACAACTCGGCTAATGACGCTTCCTTAGGAGCTTCAATAAGCGATCTATATTCAGTCACATACTTGCGCGTAGCTTCTAAGATTAGTTGCAAGCGATTACTCTGGGCTATATTGCTATTGATCAATTTCGAGTCCATCCTGATCTTCTTGCCTCCTATTTTTAAGGATGCAACCTGTTGTGTTGTTATATCTGCAAATGTATCCCGAAGTAAATCTGAGCTTTCTCGATTATTGTAGGCTTCCAATAATCTACGGAATTCATAATATGTAGCCACTGCTGGTACATCTTGATCCATGTGAAATATTCCTAATGCGCACATTACTTTCATATCAAACCTACAGGCATCATACATCTGCTCATCACTCCAGCCTTGTCCTTCTTTCAGTATCATCATGGAGATCATCGTACGTACTGATGCATTGGGTCTTCCTTTGCCTTCAGCATACAACACGGCATAAGGATGCTCATCTATTCTACTTAGCACTTCTTTAAAGAAGATGTTGTGCCATGCTTTGGGATCCTCAAGTATCTTTTGCTTGCGATCTCCCATTTGGCCACTTATGCTCTTGAATAAATCGCCTTGTAATTCTTCACTTCGTCTAAACATAACCACAAACTAGTAATTCATCCTCACATATAATAATTATATTATATGTATTTTTAGACTTTTCGGAGTGGACTCAATGTTTTATAATTCGAGCACATTAGTATAGCCCATATTAGGGCATAAAGCGTAAAGTGATTTATTGGTGACTATGGGCACCAATAAATTTTGTCAAAAAAAGTATATGTCTGAGTAATTGTGTTTAGAAAACAAACTTCTTTTGAATGGCGTACCCAAACCCATGAAGTAAGAAGCTAAAGTATTGCAAATCAATGAATTGAGAATCGAAAATATGGCGACAAAATTAAGATTTTTAGAACATGGCAATGCCTAAAATAATTTACAAATAAATTTAAACTATTTCATAGGCAAAACCACATCAAGATTCTTTCAGAGAATAAAAAGCAAACTGAAGGGTTACAGACTCTTCCTGCTTTAATCCCTATAAAAAGATCATTCCTCCAAGTACGATCCCGATACTACTCGCATCACGATCACTATGCGTCTCTCCGAGATCTTCAAAATTGCCTCCACTGACAAAATTGAGTGGAGCATATCCTAGGGTATTAAATACCTCAAGGAATAACTTGGAGTTTTGAACATTGCCCGAGAGACCAACAACGATCTGATTTTGTCGCTCCCATGGCGAACCGGTATCTCCGGCGACAAAGTTGGAAAATTCGCCAGATAGATCATAAATGATAGCTCCAGTATCATTCAATCTATACTTGACGCCAACCACCAAAGAGGAAACTTTAGAGGCTTCAAATACATCCAATGGAGGATTGGGATTGGCACTTCCTGGCCAAACCTTTGTCGTTTTAGCGAGTGAACCTTGCACTGTTAGATCTTTATATTTCAACTTCGTATAATAAGCTACACCGGGGTTATTATCTTGACAAGGATTAAAATGAACCACAGGAAAATCCTGACAATAAGCCGTCCCTTTTTGATATGAAGCGCCAAGCTGCAGTGTACCCTCTGACGAGATATCAAAAGTGTAATTGGCGTCAAGCGCAAAATTATTCAACTTAGAGGGGATATTAGTCCCATCCACAGGCACATTGGCAGATCTAAACTGAGCGCCCCCTTGAATAAGCATAATGGAGGTATTGAATCCCGCCTTATTATAACCTAATCGAGCTCCAAATGCCAAAGTATTAAAAGCATGCCACATGGTCGAATTGGTAAAAGGATTGACACTGCCTTGCTGACCGAAGTTGCCATCCATTTTGCCCAAAGCAAAATAAACCGGGGACTTGATTGGATCCGCTATAACAATATAGCCCTTGCGCATTTGGACTAGATTTCGAGTGATACTAACCGTTGTCCCTCCGCCAAAACTTTGTTCCGGGCTATATAAAAATTCGGTATATATAGATATCCAATCATTGACAGCGCCTGCAAGAGAGATATTGGCTGAGTGTATGGCGACCTCGCTTACATCCTTGGTTCGTTGATTGGCATCTGTAGGATGTCTCATCAGGTAGCCAAACTTAGAATCTGTATTAGAGCGTTGGTAATCCATGATACCAATCAAGGATGCTCCGATCACCATAGTGCCAGGTGTCAACATTCCTTTCTCTTTGGTGTCTAAGAACAACTCCAACTTGCGGAGATTCTGTACAGGCTCAACCATCAAGTAGGTAAATTCCGAATTGGTCTGTAGAAAACCCTTAGTAGGTATGTCCTCCGAGGGTGTCTCTTGACTCCAAGATAGATTGCCTAAAAAAATAGTGGTTGCTAAGAGTATATATTTAATCATAATTGAGGTATTGATGGGTTAGTAAATATTGTCGTGCTTACGACAGTGCCAAGGTAATTATATCTATAATTTCTTGATAATATACATGTAGAAATGTCTTGTGTTTGTCTTATTCATTGATGGGCGGCTTTGACCGGTAATCAGGTATTTGATTGATTGTCTGTACTTTACATCAACAAATAATCAATATATAAAATTTTGAGTTATAAAATCCTTGAGCCCACTGCGGAATCTGACGATTTCCACAAAAAGGGATATTTTGGATGATATTTTTGGATTTTGAGATTCAGTGATGCCTGAGTATCAATGAAGTCATTCAATATCGTAGGTTAAGATGAGTTGTAAGTGCTTGGTTTACAAGACGAAGCTCTTTTTGAATTGCATAGCCTTAGCTATGGAACGAAAAAAAGCTGATGTATTGGGAAGCAATGACTTGTAACTAACTTAACATTATGTTATTAAATGGTTTCATATAATTGGTAACTATTCAGCACCACTGTTTTTGGACAGTAAATAGGCATTATTGTTCCTGTCGAAGCCATATTTTTTGCAGCGTAGCATCGTTACGTAAGAAAAATCTGGCAAAGACAGGGGCAAAAAGGGCATTTTTTGGCAAAAAATTTTGGTTGCTGAATAGTTACTATAATTGAAAAAATCAGAAAGATCGCCTGTCTGCCGAACAACAGGCAGACCAAAAGAGACTTTTTGGGTTTTGTGAGTTTCCGGAGTGGGCTCAAATGTAACGCTACAACTTAACCCCTTCGCTCTCCAAAACGAGTCCGGAGTCCTTTCGAACCATTTTCATTACAAAAACTTCATCACTACTACGGGTTAATCTGCCACTACACACATCATCGGTATTTTGCCTTTAAGTTGTGCTTATCGCGCATTTCCCTTTAACTACAATCTAAATTCAGTAGCCTAATTGTAGTCTAACATATGTATGTAGTTTCCCAAGTTCCCTAAATAAGCCTAAATAGCCTCCCATCCGAATCTGATGATTCGCTTTCTTCCCTATGGAGTGACATTTAGTCACTCCATTTCTCTCCTGCGGCGAGAATCAGTCCCAACTTCTCAACACCTCATCAATGGTTCACTTGCGTTCAACTCCTTTATTCACACCTGCTATCCTCAATGGGATAGATTCTCCTAATCGCTCAGTACCACAACTATTAATTACAGCACCATTAGGTGGTTTAAAGCCATCGCCTATACAACGGCTCTGATGGACCTACCATTATCTTACATACAGCATTCAACCTTTATTTTATTGCCTTGGTTGATTCTTGACACACTATGGTTAGTACGGGATATCGAAGGATTGAACATTTTATGCTTTGTTCTCGGCTGGCTTTCTTCTAAATTTAGTTTTCTTGTTTCAATTCGCAAAAATGCCACAATACTCCTGACGGGTCGTGCATAAATAATTCTCTTCCCCAATCGAATGTTTTTATCTCTGTAAATCGAACGTATTTATATTTCAGGTGCAATCCTTTGGCAAATAATTCCTTTTCCCAAAACTTAACATCTGGAATTTCTAAGAATATCATCGAATTATTTACCCAACCTTTATGATAATAGTTTTGCAGCCAAAAACCCAATTCATCATTTATTTTCACTTCACAATATTCTTTTCCTTCTCCAACATCAAATCCCAATTCAGAGTAAAATACTCTTGACTCTTGATAATTTTTCGCTCCAATGAACGGCATTATTTTTTTTTGATTTATCCCACATAAGAATTTAATTTTCGTTTATTGACTTTTCATGATTCATTTGTAACTAAAATTACGGTTTATTTTATTTGGTTGCCGAGAACGGTTCGGTTAAGCGTAGAGCGGCATTTGAAAAGCGGAGTTTTCAAATATGCACGTAGCCAAGAGTTTATATTTTGTTTTTAATTCTTTCACTTTAAATACCAAATTAGAGTACTGGAGGAATTCATTAAATGCACTGACCATTCGTTTAGAAGAAGACCCGCATTACATATAGCCATTATTGATTGTTCGTTGTTTTTTACGACTTGAATTCATTCATTTTATATTCCAATAACTTTTGTAGTTCGTCAAAGTTTGTCTTTAAAGCGTTTGAAGAAATACTAATTGGTGAACCATAAGTTTTGTAGTTCATTTTCATAGCATTTCGTTTAAGTGGATTTGTCACTTTGTCCAAATAATCCCGTGGATTGCTTACGATAAGCATTAAAATTTTTTTTGGCTCATAACTTGTGACATTTTGATTTCTTGAATATCTGCCCAAGGAATTAGTCCTACTGACACACCGCTGGAGTTGTCAGTTATACCTTGTTTGCTAATTATTAGTCCTGGTTTTTTGTCTGAAAATTTACGAAAAATTGTCACTGCAACAAGTCCAAAAAATAGAATTGAAGCAAGTCC
>JAJRXG010000303.1 GCA_024276375.1 Bacteroidota bacterium
CTGTTGTTTTGCAAGCGGGGAGGAGAGTCACCAGAACAACAATGGCAATCAATAACTGAAAGATACTTTTAGTCATAACAAGTATTTTTTTATAAAACTTATTTTAATGTTACTATTCAGGTAGGCGTCATTTTAGCTAAAAAAAACACTTTTCCCGTCATATTTCCGCTATTTTTTTCAAAAGCACCCTCCTGAATAGTAACATTTTAGTTAATGGTTAATGAAATGAGTATGGTTTTCGGTATCAGCAGCTAAGAAGTTTCAAAATATACGGTTAATCACACTCATTGTATGATGAAGATGCAAGATGCATTAGTTTTGCACACACTCAGTTTTTAAAATTAAAGAAAGTTGACAGAAAAAGAGTTGTTACAGCAGTACAGGGACACCGAGGACGCTAGGTATCTCGCTGAGTTGTACCAACCTTTTATGCCATTGGTATATGGTAGTTGTCTCAAGTATTTTAAAAACGAGGAAGATGCACAAGATGCCGTCATGGACATTTATGAGAAGTTGACCAAGAAGGCGTTAACACATAAGGTAGAATATTTTAAATCATGGCTGTTTGTAGTAACGCGCAATCACTGCTTGGAGAAGTTGAGAAGAAAAAGCACACGCAGTGACAAAGAAAGTATGGCTGCGCGTATGTATTCTGCAGAAGTCTTTCATCCTGATACTGTCAATAATGACCAACAAGTGCAGATTTTACGCCAATGTTTAAAACAATTGGATGGACTTCAAAAAAGGTGTGTGGAGATGTTTTATTTTAAGAAGATGAGTTATGCTGATATTGCTCAGTCGCTAGAGCTTAGATTTAATCAAGTAAGATCGAGGATTCAGAATGGCAGGAGAAATCTCAAAAGATGCATGGAAGCCAAAGGAGTACAAATAGACCAAGACTTATGAAATCCAAGGACTTACTTCGCAAGTATATTGAACGAGGGCTAACCCAAGAGGAGCGCTTTGAGTTGGAAAAAAGAGCCTTAGAGGATGCATTTCTCTCTGATGCTTGGGAAGGATTGCAAGTCGAACAAAAATCGAATCTGGCACAACGATGGAAACTTATAGAACAAGAGTGGGACAAACACAATTTATCCAAGCACAGTCCAAAAATTATCGCTATACGCCATTGGTTACCATATGCCGCAGTGGCTGCTACGATATTGGCTTTGTTGGCGATTGTTTTTCTTTTCAGATCCAATGAAGTATTGCAAGAACAAGCATCAACGCTCGCCATTGAAACAAGCGACTTGTCCGGTGAGGCGAGTCCAATACCGGTAGATATAGAAGAAGTGGAAAAAGAAGCGAAGATCCTTGATGCAGCACAGCAGTCAAGAACGATAGCACAAATAGAGAAAATAACGACGCATCCAGAGGAAGTGCATATGACCAATGCTCAATCAACCAAAGTCGAGCGTATAGATAAACAGAATAAAGTGGCCTATGCCAAGCAGATCCGATCCTCAGATGTCCTCTCAGATCTCAATCAAGAACAAGCCGAAACAATAGAGACCCCTGTGGCTATCAAAACATCAATAAAGCGACCTATAAGAAATGAGGAAGTTTCTTCCACCCAAGCGATCGCCTATACTACAGATAAGGTGGGCGAGGAAGGTATCGGTCAAAGTAGGTCATTGGCGATAAGCAAACCAAGTGATCAGAAGGTCTTGTCAATCAATGATAAACAACCGAGAATAAAAAAATTAAAAGCTAGACCACAAACAGTGTTGAGTCAAAAAACTTCAGTGGTGCCTCGTATAGGGATTGAAGCATTTGAACAACTCATAAACAAACATGGATTGACCAATGAAGAAGCCTTTTTGTTGGGGCTTCAATCGCCCATAGACCTATTAATTTCATTTGATTTGGATGACAATGATATGCCGATCAATATTGAGATTGCTGAGGGTAGTATGGCTCCCGTCATTATTCAAAGAGTGATAAAACTCCTAAAAGAAAGTGGCCAATGGGACGCCGAAGGAAGAAAGCAAGCCCTGCGATATTCGATCAAACTGCCTATCCACCAAAAATAGCTATCCTGCGGTGTCAGTGATGTCAATTAAGGAATGGTAAAAGGATCCTGATCTTGCAAAAACGGAAGACGCTTACGAACCTTGACCAAGTGTTCCTTTGAAAGGGTTATCGTGTGTGTATCCTCTGTGTGACTCTTGTGATACAATACCTTGTTCCAACCGGGATCGATGACACAACTATCACCATTGTATTGATGACCCAAATCATCTACACCCACACGATTGACGGCAGCAACATAAGATTGATTTTCGATAGCCCGGGCTTTGAGTAGCGTATTCCAATCATAGGATCTTCGATCCGGCCAGTTGGCGATATATATCAAAAGATCATAGAAATCAGAATTGCGTGACCAGACAGGAAATCTCAGATCATAACAAATCATTGGACAAATACGCCATCCGTGTAGGGTCACGATCAATCTTTGGCTTCCGGCGGTGTACACATTGTGTTCCCCCGCCATGGCAAATAAATGTCGCTTATCATAGAAGTCTAAAGAACCATCCGGGCGCATCCAGATCAGGCGATTGTAGTATAGATCATGGTCTTGAATGATGAGTGAGCCTACAATGACAGCATCTTTTTGGATCGCTAAATCCTGCATCCACCGGAGCGTAGTACCATCCATAGATTCAGCCAATAATGCTGCATTCATACTAAATCCGGTAGTGAACATCTCGGGCAGTATAATAAGGTCTGTGTTTTGACTGATAGCGTTGATTTTCTTGGCCAAATGTTTTCTATTGGCCTCGGTATCTTGCCAGAACAAACTCGATTGTACCAATGAAATTGTTAAGTCTCGATTCATATGGCTAATTTCGTAAAATGAATCATAAAAATAAAACTTGCCTATTCTTCTTATTGGTCTTTCTTGTGTCGTGTGTTACAAGTCAGACTTCCACCGAAATATCAAAAACCATGCAATCAGAGACAACTCTTCCTTTTGCCCAAATCCCGGAGGCGCCCAACGATTATACTGCGGAGAATGTAGCCGCCAGGATGATAGAAGGATTGGGGTTTCGGTTTTATTGGGCGACAGAAGGATTGGGAGAGGAGCAGATGTCTTATAGGCCAAGTGAAGATACACGGACGATCGAAGAGACGATAGGACATATATATGGTCTGTCAGGGATGATCATACGTGCATTGACGGATGCGTATCCCAGTCCTCCAAAGGATGTAGGCGTAAGCTGGCAAGATCAGCGCAAGTACACCCTCTTGCGACTAAAAGAAGCCAGTGATATTCTGCGCAATGCTCAAGCAGGAAATATCCAGAACTATAAGATTGTATTTAAGAGGGGAGAGAAAACGACGACCTTTCCCTATTGGAATATGATCAATGGGCCTATTGCAGATGCCCTGTGGCATTCAGGACAAGTTGTAATGATGCGACGCGCGGCAGGCAATCCGATTCCTACAGGGGTCAATGTATTTATAGGCAAAAGATCTGAGTGAAGACCTTCCAAGCATATTGGCCTTATGCAGTTCTTACGGGATGTAGTTTTATAGTTCTCTATACAATTTTTGGTGCAGCACTATGGCGTCCCAACGACTTTGTTTTTATGTTGGGAGGAGATGGTAATATCATCTATTACAATGTGCTCTACCATGTGCAGTATGGTCAAGGAGTGATGCTTACATCCATGAATTATCCCGAGCCGGAATGTATATTCTTGACTGATGCACAAGCGATGGTCGCCATCACCTCTAATTATCTCAATAGAACCTTTCCATGGATCGGCAGCCATGTTATAGGTATGATTCACAGCTTGATGATGGTGGCGATTTGGCTACAGTATGTTGTATTGTATAAGATCTTCGACCGATTGAGAGCTCCTCAATGGATGGCTATTCTGTTTGCCTTGGCGATAGGGACATTGTCGCCACAATTGATGCGGATCTCATACGGTCATTTGGGATTGGTATATCCATTTGTAATACCCTTGGGCATCTTGTGGCTTTGGGATTCAGAGAGAGCTAGACCGGTTCATGGGCTGACGGTGGTCTTTGTTGCAACAACATTGTTTTTAGGTTTTAACAATCCCTATTTGTTGGTTATCGTGTCGATCATGTTATTGTGTTATGGAGCGACAGAGTGGTTGGTATATCGAAAAGACGAAAGCAGAGGTCTTGCACCGATCCTCTTTGGTTTTGGCTTTCTTGTGATCCTTTATGTGATTACGTCGATCCTAGACCCTTATGGCGACCGCATCCATCACCAATGGGGACATTTCTACTATGCGAGTACTGTGGAAGGCTTGTTGTGGGGATACTATAGTTTGCTCAATGAGATCATTGCATTTTTGGGATTTCCTTATGTGGGCAGATCAGAAGCACGTGCGACGATCAGTCTGATAAGTTTGTTTGTCCTATTGGGTGGAGGGGTATATGCCTTTCGGCAAATGGCTAGCAAGCAATTTCGATTTCTTCGTCACCCAAGTGTGATTTTAGCAATAGCCTCGGGAGTATCTTTTTTATATGCTTCTTCCTTTTTAAAAAGCAAATGGTGGTATTGGTTGACAGAAGATAGTGGCTTCATCTCCATGATTAAAGCCACGGGGAGATTGTCGTGGATCTCTTACTATGCATTGTCGATATTGTCAGTGGCAATCCTATTGAAGTGGTTGCAGTGGAACAAACCATATGCCAAGCAAGCCGTATTGTTCATTGGCATTTTCTGGATATGGGAAGGACATAGATACATCACGGATCACGTAAAACCTCCACTATACGAAAACCACTTTTCGGAGATCAAGTTAAAGGACTACACAGACCCCAAACGCGAGGTTGTAGATTTCGATAAGTATCAAGCGATATATAGTGTTCCGGTGTTACAGTCTTGGAATGACAATATGATATTTAAAGGAGATTGGGCAACGGAGTTACACACATTGATACTATCAAGTGCAACAGGAATACCGATGTTGAGCGCTAAGTTGTCAAGAGCCCCGGTGGGAAGGTCATTGGAAAATATTCAGTTGACAGCTCATCCTTTGATCCGCAGAACACTGCCCGGACGACTGGATACAATGCGTCCGATACTCTTGATTAAGACCTCCAATATCAAAGAACTCCTTCCTGGCGAACAAATGCTTGTTGATATAGGACGCCTTGTCTATCGCGATGAGCAGGTAGATTTATATGAGTTGTGGCCTCAGGACATCAATAAAAATAGTATGTTGGTGGACTCTTTGATAGCGCATTGTGGCACAGCAGAAGTCGGATGGTATTACTACAATGGATTCAACATAGGAGCCAATGATTGTGCTAAGAATGGTCAAGGAGGATATCAGGTCACTAAGGATTGGAAGGAGATAGATCGCATTGTGATACCAGATACGATAAGTGGTTGGCACGAACTGTCCATCTGGAGTTATGTCAATATAGAGCGTGCAGGTATGCCTCAGTATGAGGTATTTGTATTTAATCCTGATGGAAGCCAAAAAAGCTACCAATATATAGATTCAAGATCCTTTGTAGATACGCAGGATGGATGGATGCGCATGCATAAGGATGTGGAGTTGAATAGCGGTGATCAAGTATTAGTCAAGGGGAGAGGCAACTATCCCATGTGTATTGATGAGCTCCTGTTAAAAAAGAAAGGCGGGTTGTCGGTATGCATGCGCATTGGAAAGAGTGTGATGATAGACAATTATATTTTGGAATAGACGAAGGATATCAGAAAACAACTTTTAACATCATTATTGATGGGTAGTGAGTCGTTGTGAAAAACTTATCCCATATCGCAAAACGAAAGCAATTGATATAAGCTTATTGTGATTCAATATTGCGAATGAGTTCAGCCGCGCGGAGCAATGTTTCATTTTTTTTAGCAAAACAGAATCTAATGATATTTTCATCTGTACCATCGGAGTAAAACACGGAGATGGGAATAACAGCAACGCCTTGTTGGGTTGTCATCCACCGGGCGAAATCAGTATCAGAGATTGTAGAAATATTTTTAAAGGAGGCCAAAATAAAATAAGTGCCTTGGCACGGCAACAGCTCAAATTGGGATGCTCGGACAGCATTGATAAACAAATCTCTTTTGGCCTGAAAGAAGGAAGAAAGAGACAGATATCTCGAAGATTCGGCCAAGTAATCTGCCAAGGCATACTGTAGTGGAGTATTGATCGTAAAAGTGTTGAATTGATGGACTTTTCGAATCTCCAGGGTGAGTTGGGGCGGGGCAACACAATAGCCGATCCGCCATCCTGTAACGTGAAAAGTTTTACCAAAGCTCATGGCGACGATACTACGCTTTCTGAGTGAAGGACGTTTTAGAACACTGTGATGGACAGTATCATCGTAAGTAAGGTGTTGATACACTTCATCAGACAAGATGATAATATCGGTATTTTGGGTGAGCGTCTCTAGGGACTCAATATCACTTTGTGACCAGATACTACCCGTTGGATTATGTGGTGTATTGATAATAATCATACGAGTACGACCATTGATCTTACGGGCGACTTCTGACCAAGGGATGGTATAGTCCGGGGCAAAAAGCGGTATGGGGACAGGACATCCTCCATTCACTTCTATGGCAGGGATATAGCTATCATATGCCGGTTCGAAGAGGATGACTTCATCTCCTGGATGAATGAAAGCAGAGATAGCGCTGTACAATGCTTCTGTAGCTCCATTGGTTATGGTTATTTCTTCATCGGGGTGAGTGTATATATCGTAAGTCGTTTTAATTTTTTCACTGATGCGCTGTCGCAGGATGGGAATCCCCGTCATCGGAGCATACTGATTCATGCCTTTTTGAACATAGTGGTTGACCAGATCTTTGAGTATAGGGTCAATATCATAGTCTGGAAAGCCTTGAGACAGGTTGATGGCATTATGTTGCTTCGCCAAGGCACTCATGGTAGTAAAAATGGTCGTTCCGACGGATGGGAGTTTGGAGATTATTTTCATTGTGTCAACTTATGTATATAGAGACGGGATAAATAAAGTGATCAGAAGATATGGTTGCAATGGATATTTTGGGTTTCCATACCGGAGCCGTTCATATGCAAATGATTGAGATTTGTGTGCAAGAAGGCTTGATTATGAGGCACTTGTTTCTTTATATAAAATATAATATATATCATTAGATTTGATACTTGATTTGAAGACAGAAAATGAAGGTAGTAATATTAGCAGGAGGATTCGGTACGAGGTTATCTGAAGAAACACATCTGAAGCTAAAACCAATGGTGGAGATCGGAGGAAAACCAATATTGTGGCATATCATGAAGACATATGCGCACTATGGCTATACAGATTTCATTGTATGTCTCGGTTATAAAGGTTATATCATTAAAGAATACTTTGCCA
>JAJRXG010000304.1 GCA_024276375.1 Bacteroidota bacterium
AACCTTACGTTTGTTGGATTTTGGATCTTCTACGATTCAAATGGTACAGCGCACCCCGGGCAATCCTTCCAGCTTTCAGGCAGGAGGGAGCAATTTGGTATGGCAGAGTATGGATGCTTCATTGATATTTTCAGGCACAGCGGGTCAGATGATATTGACGGGAGATGCCAACTTTGGATTTGCCTCTGTGATGTTTAATACAGAGCAGTCCTTAATGAGTTCGATGACCGATGTTCCCCCGTTGATCAGTGAGTTAGCATTTAGGTTTGATGGGGAGATTGTAGGCAATCACCGCATACCTATTTGGACTCTGGCGATGGGATATACGGTTGTGTTGGCCAATGGCAGTATTCAGAATGTAGATCAAATTATTACGGGAGATTTCTGTGACGGATTGGCCAGTATTGTTGTGAAGGATGATACGGGTGGTCCGGCTACGCTACAATTTGACTTCCCTCCTTTCTCGATATCCGGATTGTACCTGCGAGGTGTTGAAGCGTCCACGCCCAACAATCGAACGATCAATCTTGTCAATTCTCAAGATGGTGGCAACAATGGGAATTTGTGGGTCAATGTAGATTTGACATCGAGGGATGTGTATTGGGTGGGCGGTTCAGGAGATTGGAATGATAGATCCAATTGGTCTGATGTCTCAGGAGGGCCGGGCAATGCATGTCTGCCAAGACCCAATGACAATGTTTTTTTTGATGACAATTCTTTTATGAGACCCAATGACATTGTGACGAGTTATTCTCCGGTGACGGTCAACAATTTTAATTTTACGGCAACGGGATTTATGGGTACTTTGAGAATGCCATCATTATCGATCAACAATGATTTGAATTTGAGAACATTTGTCAACTGGGAGATTCCCAACGTTTATCTGATCGGCAACGATGAAGTAGGAGGTTCTGGCAATACAGACAAACAATTTATCTATACAGGGCCAGTCACTTTAATAAATCTATTTTCAAGAAGTCAACGACGAATCGAATTGATGAGTGATATGACCTTGTCCGGTACTTTGGACATCAATGGATTGGGTGGCATTGCTAGTTTTACGGTATCGGGTTATACGATTGATGCCCAACAGATAGTTGCCGTAAATGCAGATGTTATCATCAATTTAAACAGTGCTACCATCATCATACGTGGTGCTAGAAATGGCAATATGATGCCTTTGACGATCAACAATGTGCGTGTGTTCAACGACAATAATTCCATGTGGTTGTTTACCAATGAGATGACGGGAATGGAAGTGGACAATGGTCCTATGTCGTCCATTATGTTTACAAATCCTGATGGAGATGCCACGGTAGTGAGCACGGGAGTTCTTCAAATCGAACGCTTGGAGTTTTCGGGAGATGGATTGCTGCAGGGTTCACAGTTTTTCATCGGCGAACTGTATTTAAGTGCTGGCAAGGATTATCAGATAGAACCGGGCTTACTCATGGAGATAGAGATGACATTGAGTGCTCCCGGTACTGTTTGTTCTCCTATCGGTCTGAGTTCTTCGGCTCCGGGATTTCAAGCACAGATCGATTTGGATGGGGTAGAGGTGAATATGACCTATGTAGAGATCCGGGATATTTTTGTTCCCGTTGGAATGCCTTTTGCCGGAAACGGCAGCATTGATTTGGGCAACAATAGTGGATGGAGTTTTCCAAGCGCGTCACAGAATGCTTCTATCAACCAATTTTTGGGAGATGACATTACAGCGTGCAGTGACAGTACATTGGTTTTGCAACCCTTTGAAGCTACGGACATTTCTAGTATCAGTTGGAATGGAGGTGTCAGTACGGATATATCATACAGTGTTGCCGGTACTGGCGAAGAAGTGATAGCGCAAGTGTTTTTTGTGGACGGATGTGATCTCACCGACACGGTTATGGTTTCATTTGATCCCATGTTTACAGTAGATCTTGGTGCGGATACAACGATATGTGAAGGTGAGAGGATTCAGTTGGATGCAAGTGTTCCGGGTGCATTGTATCAATGGGATACGGGAGACAGCACTGCATTGATTACAGTGGCGCAGAGCAATCGATATCAGGTCACTGTAAGCAGAGGAGCTTGTCAAGTGACGGATGATCTTGTGGTGTCACTGATTGAGTTGGAAGATTTTTCACTTGGGCCGGATACTACTTTCTGTGAAGGTACGATATACAGTCTAAGAGCACCGGAGATATCAACCGGGAGTTTTCAGTGGAATGACGGTTCAAGTGACCTGACCTTGATGATTCGGGATTCGGGAGTATATTGGGTAGAAGTATCGCAAGATCGTTGTTCATTAAGGGATTCGGTCATCGTCTCCTATGATACGTCGATCGGTCTGAATCTTGGCAATGACACGATCGTATGTGCGGGTACTTCATTTTTTTTGGACGGAGGCGCAGGAATGGATTCATATCTGTGGAATACGGGAAGTAATGACCAAGAGATTAGGATAGATTCAACTGGCAATTATGAAGTCGAGGTAAGCAGGGGCGCATGTCAAGAGAGTGCGTTTATATTTGTTCAAGTTAGTGACATTGCAGCTTTTGATATAGGAAGGGATACAAGTCTCTGTGAAGGTAGTACGCTGACACTGAGTGTTCCTCCGGATTTACCACCTACTACGCTGTGGTACGATGGATCAACGCTTAGTTCTATTGACGTTGGCACATCAGGAAATTATTGGCTCGAAGTTCAAGAGGGCAATTGCTCCCGTAGAGATAGCATACAAGTGACATTTGATGCGATTATCAACTTGACTTTGGGAAGAGATACGACCTTGTGTGAGGGCGAATCTCTGCAGATTGATGCGGGTAGCGATTTGGATACCTATCTGTGGAGCACCGGTAGTACGGATCAAAGCATCGATGTGACCACTCAAGGTACATATGGTGTAGAGGTACAACGCGGAGCATGTATGGAGCAAGCTTCTATGAGGGTCGATGTTGTTAGTATTTCGACTTTTTCGATCGGTAGTGATACGACTTTATGTGAAGGTGATGT
>JAJRXG010000305.1 GCA_024276375.1 Bacteroidota bacterium
GGTATTTATAGATTTACTCAAGAGATAAAAGTGGTAGACAATGATGCTCCGGTTGTCCAATGTCAGGATGTTGAGCTATCTGCAGGCAGCAACTGCCAGATAGATGGATTTCAGGTTACAGCTAGTGCCACTGACGCAAGTATATGTGCGGATGAAATACTTGCCTGGACAGCAGCAATCGATAGTGATGGTAATGGAAGTTACGATCTGTTGTTGAATCCTATTGATAACTCAGACGGAAGTGTTGTCGCCATTGTCTTGACGCCATTAAGTGCAGGTATGTACAATATCCAATGGACGGCTACAGATGCTTGCGGTAATACAGATGTGGCCATATGCAAGATCACAATAACAGATGACAAGGCACCTTCGCCGCAGTGTATTTCTACGATTTCGACAGCGATCATGAATACTTCAGGGACAGTCGGAATCTGGGCTAGTGATTTTGACCTTGATGGCAAGTCCGTTGATGAATGTGGTGGAGCGGTGACCTATAGCTTTAGTGGTACAGATCGCAATGTACCAAGCAAGGTATATACTTGTTCGGATATTCCCAACGGCGTAAGCTATGTAGATACGTTAAGAGTCTATGTTTGGGACAATGAAGGCAATCGCGATTTTTGCACAGTGATGATACGCATCGATGACAACAGCAATGTCTGTCCAGATGAAAACAGTGGTGGTGCTGCTGTAAGTGGTCAAGTAGTCACTGCACTAGGCGCATCTCTCGAATCAGCTGAAGTATCGATAAAGTCGATGACTCAAGGCACGGCAGATGTTGATATGACAGATGTGGAAGGATATTATGCTTTTCCGAGCAATGATATGCTTCAAGAATATGAACTGGTAGCAAAGAAAAACGATGATTATCTCAATGGGATCACCACAGTAGATATCATATTGATTCAACGTCATATACTTTCTATAAAGACCTTTGAAGATGCATTTCAAACCATCGCGGCAGATGTCAATACAGACAGTAAGGTGTCTGCTTTGGACTTAATCGAAATGCGCAAGCTGATTCTCGGATTGACCGATGAATTTAGCAGTGGCAAGTCTTGGCAGTTCATTTCTGCCAATCAAGATTTGACAGATGTGCTCAACCCTTGGCCTCTGGATGATGTCTTGTATATCGATCGCTTGGATTACAATCAAAGAGATCAAAATTTTACGGCCGTCAAACTAGGGGATGTCAATGGCAATGCCATCGCCAATTCAACGCTCCTATCAGGGGGTAGAAGTAATGATGAGGAGATCCTACTAGTGGCAGATCGAATGATCTCTAAAGGAGAAAATGTATCCGTATCCCTAGATCTGACCAATATCAAAAATGTCTTTGGGCTCCAGCTTGATATTGTATTGCAAGGGGGTCAATGGACGGGCGCATCTTCAGAGATATTGTCTCTACAAAAAGATCAAGTGTATATCTCTGATCAACATCTTAAGCTTAGTTGGAGTGATGCCCGCAATAGAGACAATGGAGGTATCCTCATACTATCATTTATAGCACAAAGATCGGGACGGCTCTCCGAGATGGTTCAGATCGTTGACAAAGTGATAAAGCCTCAGGTATATAGCAATGAATCCCTCGACGCAACAGATTTGTTTTTGTCTTGGACTGTTTCATCGGATGATCTAAATGCGGATTTTGAACTCTTTCAGAATATACCCAATCCATTTAATGATGAGACTACCATACGCTTTCGAATTGCGCAAAAAGGATCTGTTGATCTTGTTGTCTTTGATATGACCGGAAGGCAAGTCTATAAGCATGCTGCAGTATATGAAGCCGGATTGAACAATATATCCATTCGGCAAAAAGATCTCGGCCAAGGTGGTGTCTTGTACTATCAGTTGACTTTTGACAACAAGGTTGCCACCCGAAAAATGATGTCTATAGAGTAGAGAACCTTATAATAATCAGATGAACTCAGTGATAGGTCGCCTTACTTCGGTCAGGTGGCCTATTTTTTTTCTATTTAAAAAACGAATCGTAATAAAATTCAACGGTAGTACCTACGTGTCCAATATGCCATTGTTAAAAAGAGAAGAAGAAGAATTACTTTACCAATTAGATATCCATAACCATATTCTGTTAGTCGATTGAAATCTATAGCTATGATTTTGATTACATTGAACAAGAGCCATATAGAACTCAGTGCTGAAACATAGAATATTGCTTTTCTCATTTATTTGTACGTATGGATATGATGCTGAAGTCCTTAAAAATGTTCGTCTTGTGTTCCAACCATTTACAACTCATCTTAACCTGCGTTCTTAAATAACCAGGTTGATATATCATGCAGATGTATAAGAGCATATATTATCGCAAACGCCCCTTACGTCAACTTTCAGTATAGAACACATATATCAACCCTAGCTGCAAGGAGCATATGGCCTACTCTCAGAAAGATAAATGGTCGAATTAGTAAACGATAACACTATCTCTCATTATCACTATATGAAATGGAGAAGAAGGATGAACTAAGAAGGCACTACGACTTGTGTCACTTTGTTACAGTCGTCGTCGTAGGTGAATAGAGACCGAAAGTAAGAGCAGAAACTAAGCCATTGAGAAAAGTTTGTTCCGTTAGAATAGTATAATTCTCGGCACCATCCGCCATAGCTTTAGAATCCGAGACTCCTACTGGAGCTAATCCATAAACTACATAGTGATTCCATTGTGTCACTTTGGTATTGCCTTGAGCGCCTTTTCCCACCACACTTGTATAAGAATAGCAAGAGGATAAGAACATGGATGCAGCAAATGCGGTTACAATAATTTTTTTTGACTTTGTCATCGTTTTAATTGTTTAACTATTATATAATTGAGCCCACTTCGAAAACTCACAACAACATTAATGCCTCTTTGGCCTGCCTGTTTTCGGCAGAAAATTGACCTTTGTAATTTCTCAATTAACTAATACTCAGGTATAACTGAATCTCAAAAATAGAAGTCTCATCCAAAATAACTCATTTTGTGAAAATTGCCAGTTTGCGGTGAGGGTTCATAATTTATTACCGTTAACGGACAGATATCATAAAATCCTTTTTTCTATGTAAGTACTAATTACCCATCCTACGAC
>JAJRXG010000306.1 GCA_024276375.1 Bacteroidota bacterium
CTTAGTCACCAATATAACCATAACGATTACGGGTACAATTGTCCATATCGCTTCAAGCGTGTTGCTGTGTGAAAAGAACACCGCTTTACGCCCCGGTTCCTTTCGATACTTATAGGGAAACCAAAACAATGCAATATGTGTCAACACAAACACAATACCCGTAAAAAACAAGGTGATATTAAACAAACTATCTGTTGAACTGCCATGTTCCGAAGCCGATATATGAGGTCCGTATCCGAGCATTTCATTTTTGTAATACCAAGACGACCATATACAAAGTACGAGAAATGCAACCATAAATACCACCAACCAGACGGACTGAACCTTTGTGCTTCGATTCTCCACGTCTTCAACACCGCGAATTCTACTCGCCAGATCCGTTACCTTGCTGACCTGAATCAATATGATCGCGATCAGTACAATAATTCCTATGATTAAGAGTCCTGTCATGTCTCTATCCTTTATGCGTGATGATGTAAACTTTCTGATAAATATGGATCATTCTGAGCCACGAGATTTGCCTTGCCTAAATAAGCGTAAAATACCCATAAGAAAAGACTCAAAAATCCTATAAATGTTCCAACCTCCCAAAGTCCCGGAATCGTATATCCCATATGGAATGTTGAAGTCGCATGCTCCACTGCTTGTCCCACAGCCTCTCCGT
Source organism: Bacteroidota bacterium (assembly GCA_024276375.1). Taxonomy (GTDB): domain Bacteria; phylum Bacteroidota; class Bacteroidia; order Chitinophagales; family Saprospiraceae; genus JAJRXG01. The sequence goes on from JAJRXG010000306.1 coordinate 665, forward strand.
GTGCTCCGGCATGATCGGCTATGGCACCCACCGCATCACCATGCCCTTCTCTCAATTCATGTGCCGTGTGTACAGCACCCGGTTTGATCATTTGGAAAAAATCCAACCAATGGCCAAAGATTACAACAATAGAGGCAAACATCAATGATCCAAACTTCCGCTTGGTATCATTGCGCATGAGAATAAAAAATGGAAGCAAAAAATTGATCGCCAATGTAGCCCAAAATACGAGGGGATAATCATCTTGACGTGTTTTAAAATATACCGTTTCTTCTCCAACATTGGCATACCATATCAACATATACTGCGAAAACCATAAATACGTCCAAAATATACTAAAGGCAAACAAGAACTTACCTAAGTCATGAAAATGCTCCATGCTGACATTGGGATAATATCCCTGATCTTTAAGATAGATCAGCAACATAATCGTAAAGGCAATCATCGATACAAACAGACTCGAGCCCGAATACCAAGCAAACATCGTACTATACCAATGCGCATCAATAGACATGACCCATTGCCACATGACTACCGAAATACTATATGCCGCAACAGGAAGAAAAAGCGCCGTCCACCATCGTGTACGGAGATGATGCTTATAATCAAACCCTCCGTTGCGATCCTCGTCGATAGATCTGTTGCGAAATTTTATGGCAAATAAATACCATACACCGATCAATGCTATACTTACTAAAAACCAAGCTTTATTGAGAAAGGCAGACTTGAGTTGCAATAAGTCGTCCCCTTCAACAGAAGGAGTATCCGCCCAATGATAAAGGTGATGCCAACCAAAAACCACCCCCAATGCTATAATTCCCATGAGAATCAATCCTACACCAAGAAACATGCCCATGGCCTCCCACACTCTTTTAAACTGCGTATGCCAACCCGCCCACGCAGTATTGCAGATGGCATAAAACATAACCGCCATGAAGGCAATACCGGTAAAAAATACTGAGTTGTGTAGAAAGTTTGTCCAGAATCTCATATGAAATTCCTGACTGTCAAATACCCAGGAACCGACCAGACTTAATACACCTATAATGATGCCTGCAAGCAAAAATGTACGCTGTTTTGATGGTATTGAATATGTTGTCATTTGTCTATTTGCTATTCTTTCAATTAATGATGATCCGCTTGATGAGTATCTCCACCATCTTGACCATTTTCCTCATCCGTATCATGATGCCCTTTGTCCTCTACATTGGTTGCCATAGAATATCCTTCTCCCGCCGGTCTATCCACCTCGTTGAGCGTATTAACAAGTTGGTTATAATCCAACTTCCTTTCCTTGGCCTGCAAGGATCTAATATAATGGATCACTTGCCAGCGTTCTTCATATCCTAATTTGTCAGTATATGAGCCCATCATATTGCGTCCATACATGATCGTATGATAATACCTACCATTAGAAGCCTCAACAAAATCAGCTAGCAAGAAATTGGCCGGTTGTACCGGATACTTACCGCCATCCTCGCGTACTAAGAAACCAGCACCATCTCCTTTTTTGCCATGACAAATACCACAGTAAATGTCATAGAGTTCCTTGCCTCGTTCCAATCCGGCATCGGTTATAGGATACGGGTTGTCAACAATCTCTTCAATAGCTCTAAGCCGCTCTTCTTCCGAATCTCCATAATAGTATGGTACAAAATCATTGGGTCTATATGCCACTGTCTCACCCCTCAATGCCTTTACGTTTCCTTCTATCGATGCTCCTGTATATCCACGAGGTATCGTACCGGCAACAGGTACGCCGGGTTGTGCTCTTTTATAGTAATCTGCCTCCGTACCCCATCTATTGTATGAGAAATAATCATACACATTGGCTTCATATGCCAGCGAATGCCCCATATCGGCCATATACTCGCTTCCGGTTACATCTCCTCCCGGTTGCTGACAGGCAAAGAATGTAATCATTACCATACAGAGACAAGCATATTTGAATTTTGCTACTTTGTTCATATCTCCCATGATTATTATATGTTCTTTATGTCCACCAACGAAGCTCCTGTCGCTTCAAAAAAAGATTGTGCCGTACCCTCACTCACCTCATGGGTGTCAAAAGCAATACAAAACTTGTCGTCAGTGATGCGGTCATGCAGGATCGGATTGGTTACCCCAAATCCCAAACCATTGATCACATAAAATGTAATCGTCATCCCCACTGATGCAAATAATACCGTTAATTCAAATGTAATGGGTATAAATGCAGGAACTGACCAATAAGGCTTGCCACCAAATATAATGGGCCAGTCCTTAGTAAAGACCCAAGTCATTCCCAAAAATGCCGTTAAAAATCCGATAAGACCATAGATAAATCCCGCTATGTGCAATCTGGACTCCTCCAATCCCAACAAGGGATCCAATCCATGCACCGGAAACGGTGTATATACATTGTAAATATCGAGGTGATCCGCATTGGCAGTTTTTACTGCCTTCAGCAAATCAGTCTCATCGTCATACAGACCAAAAACTATTTCTTTATTAAACTTCCGCATAGCTTCTAATGACTTTCTTGATTGTGATGATCGGCTGCATATGCCTTCCCTTCGGAATCCGCCTTTTTAAAATCTTCAACTACCTGTTTGTGATGCTCTGTATTAACACCTACATATTGATCACCGGCAACTTTCAAAATGGATTTAATCTCTGCTATGGCTACCACCGGTGCTACTCTGGTGAATAGTAAGAAACAAGTGAAGAACAAACCTAATGTCCCAATAAAAATACCTACTTCAACCCATGTCGGAACATAGTAACTCCAACTTGAAGGTAAGTAATCTCTTGCCAAGGTCGTGGCTATAATAACAAATCTCTCAAACCACATTCCTATGTTGATGACAATGGATAACAAGAATGTAAACCAGACGCTCCGTCGTATTTTTTTAAACCAAAAAAACTGAGGCGAAATAACATTGCAGAACATCATTCCAAAATAAGACCAATAATACGGCCCCAACGCTCTGTTAAAAAATGCAAATTGCTCATATACATATCCCGAATACCAAGCAATAAATAACTCTGTCAAATACGCTACTCCAACTATAGTCCCCGTTGCCAAAATCACCTTGTTCATAGACTCGATATGTCCTAAGGTTATATATTCCTCAAGATTCAACACTTTGCGAGCAATCAACATCAAGGTCAAGACCATTGCAAATCCCGAAAATATGGCTCCAGCAACAAAGTATGGAGGGAAGATCGTCGTATGCCAACCCGGAATGATAGAAGTGGCAAAATCAAAACTTACTATAGTATGAACCGAAAGAACCAAAGGAGTTGCTATCCCTGCAAGCACCAGTGACAATGCCTCCCAACGTTGCCAATGTTTGGCCGCTCCCGTCCAACCAAAGCAAAGAAAATTATAGACCTTTTTTCTAAGACCCGTCGCCCGGTCTCTTACTGTAGCAAAATCGGGAACCAATCCCGCATACCAAAACAAGACCGATACCGTAAAATACGTACTAATAGCAAAAACATCCCACAACAATGGAGAATTAAAATTAGGCCATAAGGTGCCTCGCGTATTAGGATATGGAAATATAAAGATCGCCAACCAAATTCTACCCATATGGATCACAGGAAACAAGCCCGCACACATAACGGCAAAAATCGTCATCGCCTCTGCGGCTCTATTTACTCCGGTTCTCCACTTCTGTCTGAATAGCAATAGAATCGCCGATATCAATGTCCCCGCATGTCCGATACCAACCCACCAAACAAAGTTGGTAATATCCCAACCCCAACCTATTGTTCTATTCAAATCCCATGTCCCTATTCCAAACCATATAGTCCAAATGATACAGAATATCATAAACATCAATAATGAAACCGATATCAGAAAAGCAATCCACCAAGTCTTACTGGGAGCTTGCTCGGTTGACCTGGTTAAATCCACAGTGATATCATGGTAACTCTTCTTACCTTGTATTAATGGTTCCCTTATTGGACTTACTGTTGCACTCATATTCTAATTTCCTTAAAAATTTATGCTTCTAATGTTTCATCTCTGTTGTGCACCTTCATGGTATATCGTACAGAAGGCCGCACATTGATTTCTTCTAATACAATCATGTTAAGTGCAGACTCAAACTTCTTGCTCAATGACCCAGCCTTATTGTTGTCATCTCCAAATGTGATAGCTCCTGTAGGACACGCACCTTGGCATGCTGTAATGACATCACTATCTTGCAATCTGCGTTTCTCTTGCTTAGCTGTCAATTTTCCTTCCTGCAATCGTTGAACACAAAAACTACATTTTTCTATAACACCTCTCGTTCTGATAGTTACATCAGGGTTTAAAACCATTCTCGTAAGGTTGTCAGCACCGTATGGTGTAGATTCTGCATTGACATTGTATTGGTTGCCCGGAAACAAATCTCCTGTTGAATAATCCAACCAATTAAAACGACGCACTTTAAATGGACAATTGTTGCCACAATACCTCGTCCCAATACATCTGTTGTATATCATTTGATTGAGTCCTTCGGAGCTATGGTTTGTAGCATTGACGGGACAAACATTCTCGCATGGTGCATTATCGCAATGCTGACACAACATCGGTTGATATACAACATTGGGTTTATCTACATCTCCATAATAATATCTATCGATACGCAACCACGACATCTCTTGATGTCTGGATACTTGTTTTTTACCCACTACCGGGACATTGTTCTCCGCCATACATGCCACAGTACAAGCTCCGCAACCGGTACAAGCATTGAGATCTATGTGCATACCCCAATGATGTCCTTGGCTATACTTCTCTGCTACATACTTACTATATGGATAGAGTGTCTCCTTGTTTAGCTTCTCGTGGTGCTCCCGTTCGTGCTTCAATTCTTCTATCCCTTTCTCCAATTCATCAACATGACTATGGCGGATGATGGTACGATCAACCAATGAACCTTGATATCCTTTCATGATATTGCCATATCCCGGAGCAAGTGCAGTCTCATCTGCATTTATGAGCTCTCCGTTATTCTTGTCCGTAGCCGTAACGCCCATTGTGTGGTGATACTGTACACTACTATAGTGCTTTTCCTTACCCTTACTGCCACTCAAAGAGACATCCTCAGCATAATATTTGGCTCGACCATCAACTACTTTGATCGCAGAATTAATATCTACTCCTATATCATAACCCATGTCTCCGACTCTCTGTCTCCCATATCCCAATGCCAATGAGACCGTACCTTTCATTTGACCGAATTGCTGTATTACCGGAACCCTATACGTCGTTCCATCAATGGTAATATCAGCCAATTGGCCATTCTTCAATCCATTTAGACCATTAAATTTTTTAACCCCATCAAAATCCACTGGTACGGCGAGGTAATTGCCCCAAGTACACCTTGTTACAGGATCCGGCATCTCTTGTAGCCATGGGTTATTGGAATGAACCCCATTGCCGATGGTTACGGGTTCAACAAATTGAATCTCCAACTCCGTAGATGCGGGTTTAGAAATATTTCTAAGAGCTATGTTTACATCTCCGTCAAACACATATGTGCGATCATTGTCTTGTGGCATCTCCACGAGTCCATCATGCAATGCCTTGTCCCAAAATGATTGAAAGGTGAGATGATTGCTTTGAGCGGAAAAGTATTTTTTCTCCCATACACTCTTCAAGTAATCAAAGTAAGGTTGAGAAGACATCGACTTGGTTATGGCATGATCTGCCCATGCCAAAAATGTCAACTCCGCTTGACGCGTATCAAACAATGGAGCAATAGTTGGTTGCTTCAGGGTTATTTGTCCTCTTTTGGCTTGTACATCTCCCCAACTTTCCAAATCATGGTGTACAGGTGCTACTATACCGGACTTGCTTGTGGTTTCGGTTACTTCATAACTTATGGCAATTGTATTGGACACCTTGTCGATGGCCTCGCCCAAACCTTCCAACCCCGCATACTCAAAAAGTGGATTGCATTGATGAAAGATCACAGTATCTACTACTCCACTTTCAATATCTTTAACCAAGCCTTTCAATTCCTTCTCGTCTCCTTGTCTTTGTAAGGAGGCGCTACTAAAACTTAAGGTATTGCCATAGTTGCCCAAGGCATCATTTATGGCATTGACCAATACTTGGTCTGCTGTATTATTGCTTCCGCTAATGATCAGAGATTTGCCCGGATTGGCTTTCAATTGACC
>JAJRXG010000034.1 GCA_024276375.1 Bacteroidota bacterium
ACCTCTAATTATCCAATTGATCTATAAATCTATAATATCGTATCATGATATTGGGATCCGGGAGGATACGAATTTTCGATCTCGACTTGCCGGGATACGAAAATTTAGAAAGGACATATCGAATACTTTCCAATCTTGCAACTTTCTTGTTATTGGTTTTGACTATGATCCAAGGACTAAAAGCCGTATGGGTTTTTGAAAACATCTCCTCCTTATAAAATGTATATTTATTCCAGAGTTTTTGCCCTTCCATATCAACGATACTAAACTTCCATTCCTTGAGGGGATTTTGCAATCGTGCAGCAAATCTCTTCTGCTGTTCTTCCTTGGATATGGAAAACCAAAACTTGATCAAAATAACACCATCCTCATAAAGCATATGCTCAAATTCGGGCACTTGAACCATAAATTTGTGGTACTGCTTCTTATTGCAAAAACCCATCACAGGCTCAACTACGGCACGGTTATACCAGCTGCGATCAAAAAAAACTATTTCCCCGGGATTGGGCAACTCTTTTATATACCTCCTGAAATACCACTGGCCTCGTTCGACATCTGTGGGCTTATTAAGAGCTACAATCCGCATCGAACGTGGATTGAGATGCTCAACAAACCTTTTGATGGATCCTCCTTTGCCAGCCGCATCGCGCCCTTCAAAAAGTATAGCCACTCGCAGACCCTTCTTGGCTATCCAATGTTGTAAAGTGACAAGCTCAGCTTGAAGTGCTCTCAATTCGGATTCATACCGCAGATTGCGCTGGACTTTATGGATCGGTATGCGTTTTCGATCGGCTATATCAAACAATTGCTGTCGATACTGAGCGCTATTCAAATCATTGTTCGTAAACATAATAATAGAAATCTAATTAGTGTAAGTACTCGGCATGCAGCAATCAAATATAATGCACAAACTACTGATCCCTTTGACTTTTTATCTTCAAGAATACCAATAAAACTCCGGTCAAGCGTACAATTTTGAAAGAAATACCTTGCTATAGCTCCACTTCGCAAGTAATGTCACCCGATCATCTTTATCAATGGCCATATTGCTCGGACTCCAGCGCCTTCTCCATATGCTTCGCGAGCGACCAATGATCTGTCACTGAGGTCTGGAGCCATTGTTCTCGAGATTTTCTAAATACTTGAACGCAATCCCAGAGACTCTTCAAAAACTGTCTCCTATTCATCCACTGACATATCTTCATTGATCTCAATCCTTTATTCAGTCAGATCAGGATTTAAAGTGAGCAAATCCACCTCTTCAGCAACCTCATCCCGCTTTGGCGAACCGGAAAATGATCATGCTCCATAGAGTAAAATCGCAAAGAAAGTAAGGGAAATTGTTCAGAAAATAGATTTTGAATATCTTTAACTGTATTTATCCTGCTAATTTTCATACTATAACATTTATTATCAAATTTGATATTTCACACTCATTAAACTAATGATACTAATCACCAAAGCATATGATCATCATCATTTGAACGATGAAATAATCAAGACATATTTGATAACCATCTGCTTTTATAAAACACTTTCTATAGGTATATAAATAATTATAAAAGAATAAATAATATGAGAAAAATACTCGTCTTAACAGATTTTTCAAAAGTCTCCGGCTATGCCCTAGAAGCTGGTATTCAGTTGGGAGAGTACTATAAATCCGAAATCATAGTATATCATAACTTTGAACATGGGGAGGAGGTCATTATGGCACTGGGAAGTACGATGGAACTTACCCAAATAGAATTTAATCATCCCACATCCTATTCATTCTTAAATGAATGGTCTCAGATTGCAAAAGAAAAAGGCGTTGGTATAAAATTCATGTTTAGTTCGAGTCAACTTGAGGATAAAATTGTTGAAATAGGCAAACAAATGAATATAGATCTCATTATAATGGGTCATCAGAGAAACCTCTCAAAAAGCCAGTTCAGAAATAAACGAAATACTCAATTAATCATCGAGTCCGTAGATCGCCCAGTACTTGTAATCAAAGAAAAAAAGGACAACTACAGGTTCAAAAATATTGTATTTGCATCGGCTTTCAACTTAAAGGAACAAGAGGTTTTTAAACATTTCCTACAATTGATAGATCCTCCCAAGGAGACAATCATACATTTGTTGGCAATTGACACTGCAAATTTTTTCTCACAGCCTTCAATCGTCATGACACAGGCGATGCAGGACTTTCAAGAGATTGCCAAACCCATAGAATCCAAAATTCATTTTTACCCGGATTATTCCATATCATCAGGAGTGCGGCATTTTCTTGAAGAAATCAAACCGGATTTGCTCGTTATGAGTAACAAAATAGATAAACCTATCAAACGTGCTTTGCAAGGAAATCCCGTAATAAAAATAGCCATGGAAACTCAATACCCAATGTTGTCAATTGATTACAGCTAGGCGATATCCTCATCTTAATTTTTCCGCCCCTGCCGCCACAATGACAACGAGGAGGCTACAAAAAAAACGACAAACATCAGATTATAATATCCACCTACTACAATAGCCCACAACCCACCAGATAATATTGCAGAAAACAAAAACTGAAATGGGAGAAGTACCATCGGGAAAAAGCATATGATCCATCGTGGATACCGAGTATGTCCCAACCATACTGAACGGACAAATGTCCAAGTCAAAAGTATCGCCACAGGGTATATCAACAAGCGAATATCGTCATTGACACTTGCTGCCAATGCGGTAGCAACATCCATATCCATATTGTACTCCACGGATAGTTGAGCGGAAGTTGCTATTGCTACATACGCTCCATGAACAACACCATAAGCTACAAAAATAAAGGCAAAACATATAAGTATGATATACCTATACCTGATACCAGCAGATCCAAGCCCAAAAGCAATATGTCCGACACCCAGCAAATAACACCAAGAAGCCAGCAACGCCAACATTCCGCTGATCTCAATTCTAAAATCCGCAACATTGCCCATATTTGAAAGTAGATCAATGCTATCTCCACGATAGTAAAACAATAGATCTCCAGTCAACAATAGTAGGCCTCCCAAGACTCCTATAAGACCTAAGATACGTGACCAACGGTGTGTTATCTCCATCACGCCTGTCCTTTATTGGTTCATTAATTCATTAAGTCTATCCAATGTATTTGGATTAGAGGGTCTCCAATTGTGCCCCGACTCTACGAGCGTACCTTCCTTGTCATACATATAATAGGTCGGAAAACCCTTGACATCATATCGTTCATCAAATTCCTTAAATTGCTCTTTGTTCAAGAAGAGATTGATAGAAGATGCTATGTGAAACTTGCTGAGCATAGCCTTCCATACACGCTCCTTCTTAGACTGCGCACACACATATACAAAGGTCATGGGTCGTCCCTCCAATTTCTTCTTGAATGGACCTTGATTTGTGAGTTCGGAAATACATGGCCCACACCAAGTAGCCCATAAATCAATATAGACCACATTGCCCTTGTTGGCATCTATTATGGAGTCGATGAGTACAGTCGCACTAAAAACAGAATCACTAAAGATCGGTGCAGAGGAATCAAAGGTTATATCCATTTGTCGTTGTACTTCTTCATATTTCTGCCTCAAAATATCGCGCAATTCTGAGTCACTTATCACACTATTGATCTCCTCTCGGTTTAGTTCATAGAGTTTTGTCTCAAATTGATCCAATCGATGATTCACTGTCTGAACGATCATCATCTCTCGCAATACCGGATCCCGATCAAAATCCAACATCGCTCTCATCATCATAGTATCTGTGACTCTCTTTCCTTCTTCTAGGGTATCCTGAATGGCATGATATAGGTGTGTATTGGGATAGTAATTGGCAAAAGAATTCATAGCTGTAACATTGCTCATGTCAGATTCTGACAAAGGAAGCCGGTCATCAATCGCCTTTCTGATTTGATCTAGGTCTTTATCCCGGTTTCTAAATATATATATGCTCAGATAACTGTAATACGAATCCCGACTCTGATTCTTCAGCCATCGAACTAGATCCACATCTTCAATATCATAGTCCGTGACAAACTTGTTTACAATCGTCTGAGACACCTGATCAAGCGAATCTACAATCTCAAAATATACCTCCGGATCCAAAACCATCATCCGCTCCCACAGTGGTTCGTACGCTGCCTGAACAGTATCCAATTCATTGAACAAACCCCTAGCCAATTGATTCGCTCGAGACCGATCCCCACTAAACAACAATGAATCCTCCCCAACAATTGTAACATGCAAACTATCCCCAGGATGCAATATCAAACTATGATACCCATGATATAATAACCCAGCATCAATGTTCCTTTTCGACTCTGTTGTATAATAAAAATAACCCGAATCACTTATCTCTAACTCCTCCTTCTCTTGACCGAGACTCATCTTATGAATGACAATTGATGGTACTCCCAAGGAGTCCGCATAATCAAATATTTGACCTGTAACTACAATACGATTGGAGGATTCATCAGCAATGGATTCTCGATTGCAAGAGACAAGTGCAAGACATACACTAAGACATAAACAGTAAGTGACAAACTGATTCATAACAAGTTGTTTTGATTCAAAATTATAGTATTCAGCACAATCTAAAGTATTGCAGCCCATGCAGCAGATAGTTGTACCTCATCACGCCACCCAATCAATAGATTAGTCGTCGGTCAACTTCATCAACTTGGACAATGTCCATGGATTAGAGGGTCGATACTCAGAGCTATTCTCTACAATCATCCCCTCCTTGTTCAGGATAATATAGGTAGGAAAACTTTGAATATCATACCTCTTATCAAAATCTCTGTATTGGGATCTGCTTAGAAATATATTTATTCCGGAACCCAACTGATACTTCTCTATCATCGCACGCCACAATGAAGTCTCTTCTGACTTTACGCAAATATAGATAAACGTCAACGGCTTATCTTTCAATTTTTCCTTAAAATCACCCTGATGCTTAAACTCCAAAATACACGGGCCACACCATGTCGCCCAAATATCCATATAAACTACCCTACCTTTATTAGATTGAAGAATAGAATCCATTAAAGCATCCGTTAACAAGGACTCATCCTCAATCAATGATCCATCAGAATCGGATGATTGAGTAAGATATTGTCGTGCTTCAATGAACTTCTGATCCAGCATTGCTGACAGATGATCGTATTCCAATATTGTATCAATACGATTCCTAAATAGAGCATACATGCTTGTGTCCATTTGGTCCAACTTATATTCCATCATCTGAACAAGTACCAAATCACGAAGAATAGGATCCCGATGATAAGCAAGCAATCCTTCTATAAACACCGTATCAGAAAAATTGCTACTTCCCGTATCAATTAAGGATGAATCGCGCCGAAGATGAGTGTCTCCGTAATACTGTGCAAAACGATTGACATCTCTCGGCACAGTAAGATCTAGTGATGTAAGAGGCAATCTATCACTAACAACCTTTCTAATTTTATCCAAAGGTTTAGTGGCATTTCGATAAATATAATAACTTAAAAAACTATAATAGTTGTACCGTGATCGCGATCGAAGCGCATTAATCAATCGTTCATCTTTGATATCAAATGCATCAATCACATCAACAATCGAAGATTGCATAGCCCGATCAATAGTATCTAAACTCTGAAGAAAAGACGCTTGATCTTGCGACCGCATATTGATCCACAATACATCATAGCCCGCCTCTATCTTCTCCCATTTGTCCAAAACAACATACAGCACTTGGTTGTCCAAATCTCTATCTCCACTAAAGACAACCGTATCCCCCGGCGTAATCTTGACATACAAACTATCCCCGGGATCCGCAATCAAATTGAATGTCTCATCCCCTTTCATAATCCCGTCAATAGGCAAGACCGCATCAAACTCAAAACGAAAATTGCCCCCCTCATCAATCACACCCGTAACAAATAGGCTACTCTGCCCCAATCGATTAATTGTCAATTTAGGTATGGACATCGTGTCCATAAAGTTGTCAATCTGACCCTCAATAATAATACGAGATGAGGACTCATCGTCCCGTGTGATTTCCTCGCAAGAGAAGAAAATTCCGGCACTAAAAATACAATAGAACGCAAATAAATACTTCAACATAAGAAGATCTTGGCATCTCAATATACAATAAATCATATATATCGAAACATTTATATCTTGTGATAGCAATAAAATATGCAACAATTTCTACTTTGCTTATATGCCTAAATCTTTATACCAAAAGCAAGATCTCCGGCATCACCCAACCCCGGAATGATATAAGACTTCGAATCCAAGGTCGGATCGATTGAGGCACACCACAAATCTATCATATCAAGATCGAGTTGGTCTCTCAATCGATCAACTCCATCGACACTTGCTATCACTGCAGCAAGATGAACTTCTGATGGCATCCCCTTGGTCAATAGAGATTGATAAACCTTAATCAAAGAGCTCCCAGTGGCGATCATTGGGTCAACAAGAATCAACGTTTTTCCACTTAAGTCCGGTGAGGATATATATTCAATTTTTATGTCAAATTGTCCCTTTTCATTATACTCTCTAAACGCTGATACAAATACATTTTCAGCACGATCGTAATAATTGAGAAATCCCTGATGTAGCGGAAGACCTGCCCTCAATATCGTTCCCAGCACAATCTTATTTTCAATCACGGGCGTAGGAGCCAGTCCCAATGGAGTAGTTATCAATTGTTCTCTATAGGCAAGTCTCTTGCTGATTTCATATGCCATAACCTCCCCTATTCTCTCAAGATTTCTTCTAAATCTCATAGAGTCTTTTGTATCACTTGACCTCTTAATTCTGATAAAAATGTGTTGAGCAGTGTATCTTGTTGTGATAAGTCAATGACAGCCATCTCTGATTATTTTTTGGTACTTCGGTCAATTGTAATAGACATACTTGCTGATTCAATCATCTTCCCAAGAATTGATCCTACACCATTTTGCCATTTTATAACTAAATTTTAAAACAGTGGGTGAAGATAATCAGATTACAATCCCATTTTTAATGATTGCTATGTTTTCGCGGAGTAATCATTAAAAATAAGTTCTTTCTTGGCAGATCTTGTCTTTATTAGGGTAAATCATCAACTTGAACAACTGCAATCAGATCCATCATCGAGAGATAAATTTTCATCCACTGACCGTAAAATATGATGTAACTATCTCAGACCATTGCTGCTTCTTGGACAGAACCTATCGCCCAATCGGCATAGCTTTGACTAGCAATGCGGTTAAGTATCAAGTGCCATTATTACTTCTTGAACAAGAGACATTTTTGCTCTCTTCATACATATATAGTATCTTCATCCTATATTCTATTTGCCAAGAGAAGCACTTAAACTCAAACAATACGATATGGGCAATGAAAATACCATAATTATGATACGACCGGATGGTAAGCCGGGCATTATGCTTCCTTTAACCCAGTATGAAGCAGCCAAAGAAAGCATTATCGAATACTTTCTTACCAAGAGCCAAGGAACCATTGAAGAAATCATCTCGTCCGCTATGAACAGGCTAAAGGATAGCCATACTGAAGATCTTGTATCGATACTTTCGTCCGTAATTCTCGATATGGAAGCACGTGATTATATAACCAAATTATCTTATAAAAACCCCATAGAATACGGCCTTAAAGTGCTCCATTGCTGAGGATAAACTCAAGCTTGAGAGCCGCTAGACGATCACAACTTTATACAGAGCAGTATAACCCTCAATCCAAATTTTGTATTTGTATCTCCGCGACTATTGCAATCGGGAGACAGATATATTACCTTTGCGCTCCACTAAAAAGCACCTATGAAAACAGATATTAAAACAATTCATATATCACCAAAGAAAGCCGCCAATATGATCGCTGCTAGTGCAAATGTCGTTTTTATAGATGTACGATCAGAAATGGAGTTTTTGTTTGTCGGACACCCCATTGGAGCGACAAATATCCCTTGGATAGAAGAACCAGATTGGGATATCAATCCTAACTTTGTAAGAGATGTCCGCAGGCTTGTCCTGGGTGGTGTGATTGATTCTGAAAATATCGAAAGTGCGCCCATTGTACTCATTTGTCGAAGCGGCAAACGCTCCGCTCAAGCCGGAGAAAAATTGATCGAAGCCGGTTTCAAAAGAATCTATAATGTCAGCTCGGGATTTGAAGGAAATCTAAACAAGAATCACCAGCGGAGTACAAAGTCCGGATGGAGGTATGACGGCCTTCCATGGGAACAATGTTGATATTGATTACTGAGATAGCATCTCCAATTTATTGATAGGGTCTTCTAATATGCTACTACTCCTACTCAAGGCACTTGTTTGATACTAAGAAAACCACCTGTATCTGTGTCAACTACTGTTTCAGGATCCAATAGCACTTCACTTTTAAATCCCGATATATCTTGATTCGAAACAGCATCAAATAAATTTGTCCCAATCAAATGAAGAGAGGCAAAACTCAGGTAAATCGCATTACCATCAGATGAACTATTCCCATTGAATTGACAATTCTTAATAGTCAACACTCCAATATTGACACCAATTCCTCCGCGCATCACTATAGCCCCACCAGAACCGGCATTGTTCATATTGAACTCACAATTCTCAAACATAATATTCCCGCTCACCCTTACAGCTCCACCGTCAGCAGAAGCAGTGTTATCTTCAAATGTACAATTCATAAACACCGCATTTCCGACAGTACTCCATATAGCTCCTGCATTTTTAACACCGGAGGCTCCCTTAAATGCCCCTCTAAATACGACATTATCTACCAATAGATCTCCATGATTTTGGAAAAACCTACCTCCTACATTCGTTTCAAGGACGATGCCATTACCCATTATGCAAAGAGAATCATATATCGCGCCTAAGATATTTACTTCATTCTCAACAGTTTCTAATAGAATTGTCCCGCTCACATTTACCGCAATTGTGTCTTTGCCCGACATAGCCTCAGAATCCAAAATAGCTTGACGCAATGAGCCCATACCTGCGTCCTGATTGTTAGAGACGATAAATACCTCGGCAGAAACAAGCAATGCAATATGCCAAATCAATACAGTTGTTAAGATCTTCATTTTATATTATATATTATATTTCTTTCTTCGATAAAAATGAAGAAATTTGGTCAACGTGACTTGCACTATTGTAACATATATGTATAACTATTGTAACATGCAGCATGTCGTAACTACACAGCGCTAAAAATAGCAGCGTTATTGCCGTCCAATTTAACAAAGATCATCGAAAAAAGAACCCATCATCATTATGAATCCCACTGATGTATAAGATTTTGAATACAATAATGGGTAATTTCTTCAAACCGACGAAGAGATGGAATTACACATAGAAATCAGACTGACAACACGGAATTCTTTTGATGGGATTTTGAAAAGGCGAATATGTTGTGAAAGATCAGGATAGTGAAAAGGATAAACAAACTAATAAAACATCATAGTATCAGATGGGAATAATGTATATAGATACCTAATTTTTCCGTCCTACTGACTTGATTTGAAGCTTTGTCCTTCATCTATCCGTTATCTCATCTCTCCCCAACAAAAGCTGTCTTAAGTTCTAAAATCTCTTGAGTAAGAGCATCAATCCGAACTTGCTGATCATACAACTTATCATGATACTTCTGTAGAATGTGGGTAGAAGATTCGATTAATTTCTCATTTCTAATAATTTGGTTTTCCAATTGATCAATAAGCTTCCTATCATAAGTCATCTTGGTGTTTAAACCCTTGATAGCACTCATTGCTATCCCCATCATATCAATGGGATTCACAAGAGTATCATTACCGATATTTCCAAAACCATCATGACCAAATAACCGATAAAACTCCTGTGCCATTATACCATAGTGTCGATCTTGCCTTGGATCAACACCTTTGTAATTCCAACTACTAAAAGAAACAGAAACGAGCTTTTCCAGCACTTCTTCATCATTGAGAAGTCGGATATTCTCCTTTCGATTTTGATCGCTTAATGAATACCACGAATTTCCGTTAGCCGGAAGGATCATACCCAAATCTCCCGATGAATTGGATGGATCTGTAAAGCCCGAAATAAAATAATAACCTCCTTTGAAACGACACACAAATTGATTAGGTGTTATGGCATCCCGTACTTTTGTGTCATTATCGCCGAAGAAAAAAGAACCTGATGTTGAAGTCCGGACATTACTGCCTAATGCAACCGAATACACGCCATTTGCAGTGGTATTTTGCCCCATGGCCACGGAGGACATCCCCGATGCTCTAGAATTGCCCATTGCTACGGAATATGAACCTGTCGCAGTCGAATTTCCCATTGCTGTGGAATAAAATCCCGTAGCAGTAGAGTTTCCCATCGCTGTAGCCCAGAAACTGGAAGTGGTAGAATTGCCCAAGGCTGTGTTATGTACCACTGGATCCACTTCAAATTGACCGCAAAGATCCAATTCATTATACGTAAGAAGAATGAGAATTAATAGTAAATGCTTCATTTTTATTCTGTCTTTGAATGATTTGATTTAACAATGTAGGCTAAAAGTAGTTGCAAGTGCTCGGTACTGGGTACTTAATTGCTAAAACTGTACTCCCATGGATTTCTATGCCCCTTCCGGAACAAATAGCGCTGTTCCTTTTAAACACACAATTATCAAACAAAGTAGAGTCCGCGTTACACCATACAACATCACCCTCAGCCACTGCCACGCTATGTTACAAACATACAATATACAAACACCGCGTTTCCAACACTATTCCATATAGCCTCGGTATTTAAAATACCTGATGCTCCCTTATATGCAACACTTATAACAACGTTATCTATATAGAGATCTCTGTGGTTTCAAAAAAATGTACCAGCTACATCTGTTTCGAGGATGATACCATTACTCAATATGCATAGAGAATCATCTATGTTACCTAAAATAATTATACCACCCACTACCGTCTCCAGAAGAAATGTTCCGCTGACATTTACCTCTATTGTGTCCTTACCTGACAAGGCATCGGCACCTGTCATAGCTTGTTGTAATGAGCCTGTACCTGCATCCTGATGGCTAGAGACAATAAACACTTCGGCAGAAACAAACAATGGCTTATCAATGCACTAATATACATCCTCATGTTTATTATTTTTCTATCCCTGAATGTGAAGAAATTGTACCATGAGGACATATACTATTGTAACAAATACTATAATTATTGTAACATTAAATAGATAAAGTGATTGTATATCGTAGTAATAGAAGTAAATGCTTGGGTTTACATGACGAAGTTCTTTTCGGACTACATAGTCAAAGTTATGGAATGAAAAAAGCTGAAATATGGGGAATCATACACAGCACTCTTGCGTAGCGCAATCAAGTAAATTTATTTTTTATCGTCGAGGCTCTTATGGATTGGAGACGCAACTTGTGATTGCCATATAAATGAACAGAGCGCATCAGAAAAAGGCTTTTTCAACCAGAATAGTTTCGGCCTAGGTGATTGCCTTTTGGTTAAGCCCTATCTTTAGGGGTATTTTGGACATTTTTAACGCTATGAAAAAACCTTTTATCGTAAAATTGCACATCTATGTTGGACTGTTCACGGCGATATATTTGCTTGCATTTGGCGTAAGCACTATCTTGCTCAATCACAATGTTGATGTAGCTCACGATAAGATCATCACATCACCCACATTGCAACAAGTTGCCATCGATACCTTACTATCAGATAGGCAATTGGCAGAGACCGTCAGAAATCAAATGAACTTGATGGGATGGGTTCCTCCGTGGAGATACAAACGTGAGAGCTCTCATTTTTCATTTGTAGTTTTACATCCCGGTAGAGAATACCGGATAAGATTGAACTTGTCCAAAGGTGATATAATTAGGCAAGACATGCCCAAAGGCCTCCTCCATGTCTTTCACAATATGCATTTTTTTAATGGCAATATACCCAATGCTCCATGGTTTTTACGTACATGGGCGATATATCAGTGGCTTACACTTCTGGCGATGCTGATATCCTTATTTTTGGGATTATGGCTGTGGATCAATTACAGTTATAAGACATGGGAAGGTGTTTTGTTTGGAGTTATCTTCATCGTTTCGATTATAATTATGACTCTAATATGAAGATACAACCACAGACATATATCATCATTAAAAAGATACATCTATATACCTCACTCTCCATAATCGCGGTCTTTCTGATGTATCTTGTTACCAGTTTTATGATGATACATCACAACTCATTTGAAGTTACCGAGACCAAAACAGATCCCGTAACAATTGATGTTGAGCCCTCTGATATCATAGGAGACCAATGGAGCAAATTTTTAAAATCACATAAGATTAAAGGACGACTGGCAAGTGAGTGGATTGCTGACAACCAAGAGCAAATTAAACGATACGTGAGTCCGGCTACTACTTGGCTTGTCAAGGTTTCACAAGATAAGTCATCCGTAATCATAGAACGTACTTTCAAAAACACAAGCGGTGCAATCATCGGTATTCACAGACAACGAGGATATGGTGGCACTCTTACTTACAACATTTTTGCCCTCCTTGCTGACATGGTGGGGCTGAGCCTTATCTTGTTTGCCATTACAGGCATTATTCTTTGGTTACAAATGCTAAACCATAGTAAGACTGCGTGGATTATTTTGATCGTTGGGTCAATTTATTTCTTTATGATGGTCGGATACTTGACACTTTACTAATACTTCCATAAAATCATTGTTTACTAAATAATTCGTCCAATGAAATCAGTTGTTTCTTTTATTAAATACTTGCTTATCCTAAGTTGTATTGGAGCAACTTGGACATCTACCCTAGCACAACAACAATATAAAATCCTCACTAAAGATGGAGCTTGGTGTTGGTTTTCAGATCCAAGAGCTGTGTTACACAATGATATCATTTATGCGGGATGGGTCTCTGCAGATGGTAGTGTCATCATCGGAAGTTATAATACTAAGAACAATATTATCAAAACTTCCAATATAGCACCACAATTTGACCAAGACGATCATGCCAACCCATCTATTCTCATACTTCCGGATCATCGAATCATGGTATTCTTTTCAGCCCACTCTACAGTTGGCAATGGTGAATCTGAATCTGGTATTACATACCTCATCAGTAAGAATCCGGGAGATATCACTCAATGGAACAGGCCACAACGCATCATTCAAAACGCAGTAGGCCCAATGAAATTTTGCTATACCAATCCCATCATGCTTTCAGAAGAGAACAACCGTATATACCTCTTCTGGCGAGGAGGCAACTGGAAGCCAACGTTCTGCTTCAGCGATGATATGGGTCAAACATGGTCTAAGGTTTTTACCTTGATTCACTCTAACTTTAAGACGCACAAACGCCCATATATCAAAATCACTTCCAATGGCAAAGATGAAATACATTTTGCATTTACGGATGGTCACCCTCGTGAAGAGGCCCTCAATAGTATCTACTACCTAAAGTATAAAAAAGGCGCTTTTTATAAAGCAGATGGTACTCAAATCGGTACGATCGATATGCTTCCCATAGCACATGAAAAATGTGATGTTGTCTATGATGCGCCCCAATATTACAAAGAAAATTCCTATGGAATCCGTGCATGGATTTGGGATATTGCTTTGGATAGTACCGGGCACCCTGTATTGGCCTATACCAAATTGCCTACAGAGTCTGAACATCAATATTGGTATGCTACATGGAATCATGATACCTGGCATAATTATAAAATATCAGATGCCGGATCGTGGTTTCCGAGATATCCAAGAACCAAGAGTATGCGAGAACCGGAACCACATTATTCGGGTGGGATATATCTCGATCATGAGCATACCAATGTTGTATATTACTCCAGACCTATTGAAGATACCTTTGAAATATTCAGATCCATTACTAAAGATGGAGGCAAGTCATGGGACGAAATTCCTATTACACAAGATTCTCATCATGACAATGTCAGACCCTTTGCTCTTAGAGATGCCTACCATGCGGATGACCCTCAAGTGTTATGGATGCAGATTGAACATTACACGCACTACACGGATTTTCAATCTCAAATACGTATGGATATACCTCGGTAGTATAACATACGGAGATAACCCATAATTCGCCAATGAATACAGCACGCCTTACTATAACCTCAAAAAAAAACCTGCTAGACCTGCTTGCTTGTTGTCTTGCGCTTACTCCATCGTCGATTATTGCCTCCCGATCGATAGTTTTTACGATTGCCGGAGTTTCTCCCATTGTTCTTCCGCCTGTTGTGCTGATGAGACTTAGGCATCATTTGTTCTATCAGATCTCCTTGCTCATCCACCCAAGGATGATCTTCTATAATCGGGATATCTTGACGGATGAGCTTCTCAATATCGCGGAGATAGGTGCGTTCTTCCACATCACAGAATGACAAGGCTACACCACTGGCGCTTGCTCTTCCCGTACGCCCTATACGATGAACATACGTCTCAGATACATTGGGTAAATCATAGTTGATGACCATCGACAGGGCATCCACATCGATGCCTCTTGCAGCAATATCTGTGGCCACTAGTATTGATATTTTTCCTCTTTTAAAGTCTCCAAGAGCTCTCTGCCGCGCATTTTGAGACTTATTGCCATGTATAGCCGCAGCGTGGAGATTGCCTTTCCCCAAAATTCTTACTATTTTATCACAGCCATGCTTTGTACGACAAAATATAAGAGTTGAAGCTCCGTATTGCTCATGCAACAGATGCTTCAACAACTGGGCTTTGTTCTTCTTACTGACCAGATACACACTTTGCTTGACTTTATCCGCCGTAGTTTGCTCCGGTCTCACCGTAACCCGCTCAAAGTCACCCAACATCTGCCTTGATAACTCAACAATGTTTTTAGGCATTGTCGCTGAGAAAAATAGAGATTGACGCTGTCTCGGTAACATTGCTATAATCCGACGTATATCATGGATAAATCCCATATCAAGCATTTGATCGGCTTCATCCAAAACTGAATACCGAATATCTCTTAGAGATATAAATCCTTGAGATATCAAATCCAATAATCTACCGGGTGTAGCCACCAAAATATCAACTCCCCTACTCAATGCCGCCGTCTGACGCCCTTGTTTGACGCCGCCATATATCACCGTATTGCGGATGCCGGTATGTCTGCCATAAGCCGTAAAACTATCACCAATCTGAATCGCCAGCTCCCGCGTCGGTGTTACAATCAAAGCTCTAATCCGCCGCGCGTTCCGGTCGTTTTTTTGCTGCTTGTATATGTGTTGTATTATAGGTATTGCAAATGCTGCTGTCTTACCGGTACCTGTCTGGGCACAACCCAATAAATCTTTACCACTTAATAGTATCGGTATAGCTTGTTGTTGAATCGGTGTAGGATGTGTGTAGCCCTCTGTTTTTAGGGCTCTAAGAATGGGTTCAATGAGCCCTAAATCGTTAAATGTCATGTAATTATTCTGATAAAAAATACAACTTTATGATATGAGATAGATGTTTTATTTTAACATTTATCAAAACCATACTTGTCGTTCGTATTGCAAAGATACTTTAAATTGGCCAGCTTCTTGGAATTTACTTGTATTATATTTTTATATAATATGTTGAAAACGGGTGGAAAGGGATCCAATGACATTCGACTCGCAGATTCAGAAACCTAGTAAAAACTCTCTAAAGGCCTGATCCCCGTTGAGCAATCTCTTTGACAATATGTTTTAATGACTCCATATATGTATTGCTTGATAGGATAGTGCATACAAGTCATTATCTTGAGCCTCTATATGTGCACTTTATGCCACCGTCTCAATGTCTTATTATCACCGGTATGCATCGCTCACATACGAGTTATGTAAGTCAGTGTCTGTCTCGCGCAGGACTCGATCTCGGCAAGGACTTGATCGGCGCCAATGCCTTTAACCGGCAAGGACACTTTGAGGATCGCCGAATCGTTAATTTTCATGAAATGATACTGCAACAATATGGTCTCAGATCTAAATGGAAAGGGATTGATGTCGATCGACTTGAACAGTTAGAATTTAGCCCTTCTGATGTCCAGAGTATAAAAAATATCATGAATGACATACCGAAAAAAACTAGTCTTGTATATGGTTGGAAAGATCCTCGTGCATCACTTTTTCTACCTCAGTGGAACACACTTTATCCCCATGCCTACTATATAATTATGTTGAGACATCCGGTACTGAGCGTTTCCTCCTTGCTGCGGAGGAGAGGTCATCATCCGGGTCGTGTCCCAAGCATTGTTCGAGCAATGTCATTTTTCAACTTGTGGAAATCGTATAATCAAAGGATATTATCATTTGTCCGGACACATCCCGATCGCTGTCTCATCATTCATGCCATGAGTGATCTCCACGATCCTATCAAATCCAAAAAATTCAATCATAGGATTCTCTATCAATGGAAACTTCATTTATCTCCTATCGACTTTTCGAGTCTATATAAGCCTGATCTCGACAACAGCAGCCAAGCACCTTCCTTCTTATGGCTGATGTATAATCTGCAACCTCGCATACAACAGCTGTACAACAATCTTCGGAAAATCGGTTGACCGAGACCCCAACCGATGCTATTCCAATCTCTGCACCAACAATATCAGTGTTAGAACCGACATCGCTTGAGCTACACTATCTCCCAAGACTCTAGTCCAATTGACATTTTCTTCATCCTTGTTGTCATCGGGTTCAGCCTTTTTGCGCCCTATTTGAATGGTGGATCCCGGTACAACTTCGGGGTGTTTTTTGCCAAAAGGAAAGCGATTCTTGGTTACTTTTACCTCCCCATTGGGATACTTGACAAAGATCTTATCCGTACGTGCATTGTCCGCAAATCCACCTGCATATTCCTTGATGTAGAATAGCGCATCTCTGTTGATGTGATATGGCGTGACAGTCTGTTTGAGACCATTCTGAATCAGATATTGAGCGTATCCAACAATCTTGACATAGTCCTTGACCTTGGGTATGGTGATCGTATCTTGATACTTCAACGCATAATTAAATTTGGATCTAGGATCATCCATGACTTCCTCCAAACGCATGACCAGATATCCCAAGTCATCTTCTGTACGATACAAAGTCGCCGCAGGAGGAAATGCTTCTTCTGTCAATCCGCCTGCCCTTAAGATAAGGTCATAAACAGTCTCATTGTCCTTGACCAAACTATACTCTCCAGGCAGCAATACTTCGCCGAGAATGACAACATTATGTTGCAACTCAAATTGTGGTACATAGCGCACAAAAACATTGTCATAAGGCTCCAATCGGTACTGCCCTTCATCCCGTGCGAAATCTCTAAGATCCTCACGCGACAGTGATTGGGTCTCTACAATCGTCTTAGTCGGTTGATTATCCTTAATGAGCACTCTTGAAATCTCTATTTGATTGGTGGCCGCCGACAATTTAAATCCACCGGCGAGTGTGATAGCATCCTTCAAGGTCATTCCTTCTCCATAACCAAACTCTCCAGGATTGTTGACAGCTCCTGAAATACGAATCGTAACATCCTCGAGATACTCATTCCTTTTATAGATATGAATAGAATCATATGGCTGTAGAAAAACATTGTCAGCGGCTCGAGGATCATTGAGCACACGATCTAAATCAACCCTAACATACTGCAACTCCTGAGGATTAAACGGATCCAACCTATGTATATGGGCATAATTGGATGCATCGCTCTCAAGTCCTCCGGCCAAGGTAATCAAATCTGATACCCGCAAGGTCCCTCCATCATCATAGTCAAATGAATCGGGCTGTCGAACCGCTCCGGAAATAATCACTTTTTTATGATCCGCAAACCGCTCTAAAGCCCACACGGTCAATTCGTCTTTATCTTGAAGCTGAAAATTGAGAGCAGAACCATCTCCAGCAATAATCGATTCGATTGAGATAGGTATTGTCGTTATATTGCCATCAACATTTGTTCTCCGGATATACGCTTGATCCCTACGGGATGTAGGCATTAATCTACCCAGAAGTATTAAATCTTTAATCGTTAGATCTGGATGAAATTCATAATTTCCGGGATTGCGTACTTCGCCCAGAATCGTCACATAGTTCTCCAACCTTTCATCTATTTGACGGATGGAAATTTGATCTCCATTGTGGAGTATATAATTCTCCCGGTTTTTGATGATGGAAGCATATGGAATCTCTTTAAATACTCTGCGATCTCCCTCGTAACGAAACATATCTATGGAGGCCAACGCAGCTCCTCGTTGCAATCCCCCGGCGTATTGTATCAATTCAACGATACCTTCACCTTCCAGCAACTCATATGTATGGGGTCGCCTTATGGCTCCAGAAATCTCAACTAGTTGCTGAGCCGCCGGTACATGTATATAATCTCCATTGTCGATCGAAAAGGATTTGTTTCTCCCCGGTTCTGAAAGATACTTGTACAAATCAAAATTCATCGTTTGCCCGTTGCGCTTGACCAATTGAACCGAGCGCACGCCTCCGATATCCGTAAACCCTCCGGCTCCGGCTATCAAATTAACGACACTGTTCAGACCCGAAACAACATATTCACCAGGATGTACTACCTCTCCTACTACCGTAACCCTTACTTTGCGTACCGCCGTGACAGTCAATGTGAATTGCGTAGGCGTGAACCTATAAAATCGCTTAAAATTGGTTATTAGCTTCTCCCTCGCTTCTAAGAGAGTAAGACCGGCTACAAAGACCCTGACATTGCCACGATCTCCTTCCTTCTTATAAATTCTGACAGCTCCCTGCTGATCTATCAAAAAAGATTCGTCCAATCTCGAAATTCCATATATCCCAATGCCTATCTCGTCCCCAATCCCCAAGATATAATCTCCTTGTGGTATAAACCCCGCTTCATCTGATATCAACCTTATCTGACCATTGCGAAAAAAATGATGCCCATAGATCGCAACAGTACTAGTATCTTGCTCTAAGCTGTCTTTTGATTGTAGAAGGGTATCTGTGGGAGAAAGTAATATCTCAACGCTATCTGCAAACGTAGTAGATTCCGAGGATAAGTCTTCTCGATTGCCAAACTCAATCTCCAACTCCTCCATAATAATGCGAATCTCCTGCAATTCTTCCGATGATAAAACCTCAAGATTGTCAAGGTCAATTCCTTTATCTGAAAGTGCCAATCGGAGATCCTCTTCCTCTATACCCCGACGGAGCATCTCCAGACGAATCTGCTCCTCATAAGTCTGTATCTGTGATATACATGGAACTATGTACATCACTGTCCCAAACAAAGCAATCCAAAATATTTTGAATAACCTACTCATCTATCCTTGGTATTGCTGCTTGTAGTATTGTCGATAGGCACCCGTTGTGACGCCCTCCAACCATTGGGCATTGTCCAGATACCACAACACCGTCCTTCTGATGCCCTCCGGAGCCAGTAAGGATGGCTTCCAATTCAACTCCTTTTCCAACTTACTGCTATCAATGGCATATCTCTTGTCATGTCCCGGACGATCTTCGACATAGGTGATGAGCTTGCGCGCCGTCCCCGCCAGTTGACCCAAAACCTCATCCATAATATCACACAACAAATACACCAATTCTATATTTTGTAACTCTTGATTGCCACCCACATTATACGTTTCTCCTACATTGCCACGATGAAAAATCACATCTATTGCACTCACATGATCCTCTACATACAACCAATCTCGAATATTGGTGCCATCTCCATAGATAGGAAGAGACTGACCCTGTTGGATATTGTTGATCACTAATGGAATCAACTTCTCCGGAAACTGATACGGGCCGTAATTATTGGAGCAATTGCTGATTTTAATGGACAGGCCATACGTGTTGGCATAAGCCCTAACAAAGTGATCCGAGCTGGCCTTAGAAGCCGAATATGGCGACTTGGGATCATAGGATGTGTCCTCTTTAAACAAGCCTTCTTCGCCAAGACTTCCATATACCTCATCTGTACTTACGTGATAAAATAAATGTCTCTTTAGATCTTCCTTCCAAAAAGACCTAGCGGCCTGTAGGAGATTGACCGTCCCCAAGATATTGGTCTTCAAAAATGCCAAAGGATCTGTTATCGATCGATCAACATGGGATTCCGCTGCAAGATGGATCACATCTGTAATCCCATAGTTCTCAAATATCTCCTTGATACGATCCTCGTCTTTGATATCTCCATGTATGAATTGATAATTCTCTGCATCCTCAACATCGCGTAGATTGGCGAGATTGCCCGCATATGTCAAAGCATCGAGATTGATGATCTTGTACTGCGGATACTTCCTAACAAAGGAACGCACAGTATGCGAACCAATAAATCCGGCGCCTCCGGTTATCAAAATCCGTTTTAAATGAGTCATTCAATTGCCTTTATTCGGTGGTTTAACATTAACGTTTCTCAAATGTTATAGTGTTTATTCCTAGGTTCAAATCAACAGAACATTCCAACAAAAGATGCTGTCCGTACTCTAAGGTAACCGGGTACTCAACACGTACAATACTTTTTAATGTGACAAATATAGCTTTTATACACATCGTCTAAAAAAAAGGAATCTATCAAAACAATTTTTCTAGCTTCCTCAAGGTCTCGTAATCAGTCCCGACTACCGCAATATTATCCAAGATCCTAGAAAACACTCTACATGCTTGGAGATAAAATAAAGACTTATGTTTATCGTATGAAGATCGATATGCAACGCATGTTTTTTGTACTCTATGATAGTGCTTGGCAATTGATCCTGTGGGCAATAGCACTATTGCCACCCCAACATACCTTGAGCCAATGGTTGGCCTCCCGAAAGAATCACACTACTGTTGCGCCCAAAGACAAACCCATCCTTCTCTTTCTTTGTTCTTCCGCAGGAGAATATGAACGAATCGCCATACTAGCTCATTACTATAGCCAAAATGAAGACATCAATGTAGAAATAGCATTTTTCTCCCCTTCCGGATATTCCCA
>JAJRXG010000307.1 GCA_024276375.1 Bacteroidota bacterium
ACTATATCAACGGCCTTGACGGTTTGATCTATAGTAAAGTTATCCAGCATGACACGTACCGGAATTTCTAGAGAAAGCACTTCATTGAGCTCATCAAAGTTGCGGACTTCGACAGTAATATCAAGCGTTTTGTTTTTATCTATCAGATATCGTTGAACGTTGTTGACAGCGGTTGAGATACTTCCTGCGGCATCAATATGATTGTCCTTAATCATGATGCGGTCATAGAGGCCGTATCTATAGTTACTACAGCCACCGACTACAACAGCCCATTTTTCTAAAAATCGCAGCAGAGGAGTTGTCTTACGAGTATCCAATACTTTGACGGGATATCCTTTTATTTCATTGGCAAAAGCTCTACTCAGTGTTGCTATTCCGCTCAATCGCTGCATGATATTGAGAGCCAATCGTTCTCCTTTTAGCAGAGCTTGTGTATTGCATGTAAGGTAGAAGGATATATCACCATAATTGATAGGTGCACCATCATCAAGCCGTATTTCCATGTCTGCATTGGGATCCAGATATGAGAATATTTGCTTGGCAATGGTGACACCAGCGAGAATTCCTGTGTCCTTGACAAGCAATTTGGCTTGAGAAATCTGATCTTGGGGAATACATGCGAGCGAAGTGTGATCCCCATCTCCGACATCCTCTTTCAGAGCCTCAACAATAAATCTGTTTAATATATCTTTATCTATCTTATTCATTGCACTGGGTTGATAATCCACGGCAAGTTAACAACGTTAATGATCTTTATATTAACGATCTTGCAGAATATTTCGAATTTGGAGATCGTAGTTTATTTTAGAGAAAAAGGATATTGTGAACAATAGTTATAATAGGTTGGGATGAATAGCTTGAACAAGGAGTACAACTGGTTTTATTTGATCTTTTTAGTTATGGTGATTTTTTCGGGTTGCCAATTTGAGAGCGAAGAGCGGGTTGAGGAGATTCATCCGACGTTGCGTAGTAATTTAGTGCGATTTGAAGAAGCATTGCAGTCTATCGATACAAGTGACATCACCAATGAGTTGGGTCGTATCGATGATTTGGCTCCTCATTTTTCTAATTTGTATTTTACCCAATTGTTGAATATTCCGAGGGACACAGAACGTGAGGAAATCGTATTGGAGATGTTGAAGGACACGGGGTATCAAAATTTGTATAAGGAAGTAGGGTTGAGATTTGGGGATTTTAACGATATAGAAAACGAGGTAAACCAAGCATTGGAAAACTACCTTCAATTGTTTCAACTACCGGAAGACAAAGTTCCAAATGTTTATACATTTTTGTCAGGATTCATGTATCAAAGTTTGATTTTTTCTGAAGGGGATCGAGATGGAATTGCCATCGGATTGGATATGTTTTTGGGGGCGGAGTTTCCGTATAAGAGGATGATTCCGGATGATCCTTTGTTTTCGGACTATTTGACACGCAGTTATAATCGAGATCATATCAGCAAAAAAGTTGTAGAAGTTATTGTAGAGGATTTAATAGGATCTCCATCGGGGGGAGATTTTTTATCTTTGATGATATGGGGTGGCAAGAAACTATATATCATGGATCAGATATTGGATTTTAAGGTAGATACGGTTGTAACGGAATATTCAAAGGATCAATTGGAATGGTGTAGGGAGAACGAAGTAGAGATGTGGAATTTCTTTTTTGAAAAGGATCTGTTTTATAAAACGGATATTCGAGAATTCAGCAAGTTGGTAGGCAAGGCGCCAACCAGTCCCGGAATGCCTCTGGAGTCTCCGGGTGGCACGGCCAATTACATCGGGTGGCAGATCGTAAGAGCTTATATGAATCGCAATCCCAAGGTTGGTATTGTAGATTTATTAAATATTGATGATGCTCAGGCTATACTCGATGGATCGAAGTATAAACCTAGTATTTAGAATAATTTTGTTTCTATGAGTTTATTGGTTTTTTGTATCAGCGTCAATGATCCTGCCGTTTTCAAAATCATAAAGCGTGAGGAGTCTCAATCTAAAGTGGAGTTGCCAAGAATTCCACAAGGCTGTATAATAGGATTGAATACTTTGGGCTTTTTCTTGAATGGCAATATTGAGGTCTGTGGCATTTAGTTTGCCAATTTGGTAACGATTTTTGGCAATATTTTCTCTTTTTTCTGCTATTTCGACTGCTTTTTCAGCCAGAGATACTTGTTGACGTACTAGGATCAATTGGTCAATGGTGACGAGTATCTCCTGAACAAGGTTTATTTTTTCTTGTTGAACCCTGATATTTTCGAGTTCGTAAGAGGATTGAGCGATCTCTCTTTGGGCTTTGAGTCGTCCCCAGTCAGCGATGGGTATATTAAAACTCAATCTTACGCTTTCTTGATCTTGAAGCGGGGAGAATATATCTGAAAGTTCGGTACTAGAACGATTTAATCCAAAAGTTGCAGATAAGTCCACGGTAGGTCGGTTGTTGGCTTCTGCCTTTTTTATTTCTCCTTCCGCTTCTTTTAAACGTCTTTGAAATTGCAATACTGTACTTCGATTGGTTTGCGCATTTTGCAATGCAAGGGATTGATCTATGTCATAATGAGGGATTTGTCCGGGAGGGAGCAAATTGAAAGTAACTTTCTCATCAAATCCCACATAATTTCTCAGTCGTTCTGTCAAGCTTTGAGTTTCTTGTCTAAGCTCCATCACGAGGGCATCTGCGTTGCGTGCACTTAGTTGTACTTGAAGCATTTGAGTTTCTGAGATGCGTCCTAATTCATATCTTTTTTGGTCTCTTCGAGAGAGGCTATCCAGATAGCCTTGATTTTCTCTTGCTATCTCAAGCCGTAGTGTATTGAGATACAAACTAAAGAATAGATTGGAAGTTTCGATAGCGACCATTTCAAAATCTTCTGTATATGTTTTCTGTGCAATCTCGTATTCTAAATCAACCAACTCCTTATTCCATCGGAGTTCGTTGAATGCAAACAGGGGTTGGTTAATCCCTATACTAATTGGTGTAAACAAGTAGGTTTTTTGGCTATTAGAACCTAGGATATCCAGTCTATTGATGTCACTCGAAACAAATACACTTCCTCCGGTTTGAAGAATATTTTGATTGAGAGATATGCCCACAGAATTATTTACAAATGATCGATTCACAAAAGCTTCTTGACCATCCGGCAGGGCTATAGAGCTTATGGTTCTGTTGAGACTGGGTATGATGCCTTGGATATTGAGTTGGGGTTTGAACAAAGAAGTAAATGACACATTGCGCCAGTACTGGTTTTCTAACTTTGTTTTAGCGAGTAAGGCGGATGTGGATTTGGTTTGTGCAGCTTTTATAAGATCATAAAGGGAGGTAGTGACTTGGGTCTGAGATGCACCATTATGAACTATCAGGATGCCTAAAATCAGTCCAAGTATCTTAGCTTTGAAATATATATTTGAGCGTAATATCATACTCGTATAGCTTTTATGGGATCTAATTCGGCGGCTCTTTGTGCCGGCACAAAACCAAATATAACACCTACTAAAAATGAAATGACAAATGAAATGACCATAGACCAAGGGGATAGAAGGATATCAATATTGGCATAGCGACCGATGATATAGGATGCAGCTACACCGATGCCAATACCTATAATACCACCTATCAAACTGATTAAGACGGCTTCGATTAAGAATTGTTGGGTCACGTCTTTTTTTTGTGCTCCGAGAGATCTTCTAATACCTATTTCTTTAGTTCTCTCAAGCACACTTGACAGCATAATATTCATTATGCCGATACCCCCTACCAATAGTGAAATACCGGCGATAATAGATAGTACGAGATTGAGTGTTTCTTGCGTGCTTTCTTGTTGCTTAATCAGCAATTCTGGCACTTCAATAGTATAATCCTTGCGCTCATTATGCCTTCTCTGCAATATCCGGTTTATAAGGGTGGTAATGCTTTTGATCTGTTTAACATCGTTGACCTTTACGTAGATCTTATCAAGTTGATGATAGTTTTTTAATTTGGTTGTTCTATTGCCTCTCTTAATATCTTCTTTGCTTACATAGGATCTATCTTCCATCCTTAAGAAGAAAGTGTTGATGGGAATAAACACTTGATTGGAAGTAGATTCAATATTTAGTTTTTCAAAATTTTCCGAAGGAAGGTTTTTGGATTTTATTACTCCGATAATAGTCAACACTACATTTCCGCATTTTATGGTTTCACCGATTGGGTTCTTGCCTAAAAAAAGTTTTTTGGCAATTCCGGATCCGACAATACACACGTTGCTACCTTGGTTTAATTGCAGAGGTGCAAATAGATGCCCTGATTTTAATTCAATATTTAAAATTTTAAAGAATTCATTGTTAACGCCTTTGCATATTGCTTTGGTTAAATTCTTTCCCTTTAGGATGTTAGTGTTTTTGCTAACTTCTACCGAAATATGTTTTATGTTTGGAACCACATTGCGTATTGCGGTGACGTCTAAGAGATTGAGTCCCGGCGAATATGCTTTTCGATCACTGGCGTTATTGCTTGAATTTTCTTCCGCATTTTCTTCTGCATCTTTGCTTTCCGGGGGGATGGATTGAATGATAATATTGTTAGTTCCTATCAGTTCCAATTGTTTTAGAATATTGGCCTTAGCTCCATTGCCGATAGAAATCATGGCAATTACAGCAGCTACCCCAAAGACGATACCCAATGCTGTCAGGAATGATCTAAATTTATTTTGTGCTATTGCATCATTTGCGATAGCAAAGTTAGAAAGTAGCTTTTGATTCAACATTGGACTTACTCAAAAATAATAAATGTAGCAGCTTGATCATTTTCCGTTGGAGCGATTTTATCTGCTACTGCCTTGAGATTTTCTTCATCGATTTTCTTTTTCTCTGCGGCCCATTGAGCCAATTTTTTATTGGCCATCTCTTTTAGCGAAGGTTCTAGAGATAGAAAATCCAAGTTATTAATATCTACGGCGTCTAATAATAGTTGATCATCGGTACTTAGTCCCTCTACAATTATAATGTAATCTTCATTGTAAGCACCAGGGACTATTTCTTGTTTCAGGGGATTGTTGTTATTCATTTTTATTACAAAATCTAAGCTGTCACTATAAAAAGTCTCTAAAGGGACATAAACGACATCCTCATATTCATAAATAAGAATCTCATTGGTGGTTGTCATAGCGGGTTTAAGAACTTCATCTTGCTCCTTGATTTCTATGACTACCTCAAACACTTTTGCTTCTTGATTTCTCAATTCTTGACCGATGTTGGCAACGCTGGTGATTACACCTGAGAATTCTTTCTCCGGAAAGGCATCTACGGTTATTATGACATGTTGACCTTTTTTGACCTTGCTGATATCAACTTCATTGATAAAAGCTTTAGAAATCATTTTGGTGAGATCGGGAAGTTCGGCTACCACAGGATCCCAACTGCTGATTTGGGATCCAGGGCCTTTTTTGCCATTCCAAGTGCGCGAGTAGATGAGCATTCCATATTCGGGAGCTACTATATCAAATTTGTTGTTCAATTCTATTAGCAATAGCAATTTGCTATTGAGCTGTTTGATGGCAGTGCTAATCTCCCGAACTTTTGCATTGCTTTGTATTTTTAGCAACTCGGCTTTTTGTTCCAACTGTACAAGGCTGCGCTTAGATTTTTCTAATTTTATCTTGGATTGTTCTATGATCATTTGAGGTTCATAGATATTTTTTTCCATTTCCAGACTTTCTTGTGTCATATCAAATCTGACATCTGCAATCTGATCACGTATCCCTTTCATTTGGATGGCGGTATCGATTTTCATTTGCTCAAGCTTGGTCTGTTCTTGTTCGATGTTGCTTTGTATTTCCGTGATTTTTGTTGCAAGTTCGGTTTTGTCAAGGCTTCCTATGTAGTCT
>JAJRXG010000035.1 GCA_024276375.1 Bacteroidota bacterium
ACTACTATAGTCAACACGCATTGGCACGGGGATCACACCGGGGGGAATGAAAGTTTTGGGATGGATGGAGCTACCATAGTTGCCCACGACAATGTATATGTACGGATGAATAAGTCTCACAATCGCAATGGTACTGTGAGCTCCGCTGCTTCCAAGTTATCCTTGCCAGTGATCACGTTTGATCAAACACTTACTTTTCACGGGATGCAGGAGCCTGTGATCTTATTCCATCAACACAATGCCCATACGGATGGGGATACCTTTGTGTGGTTTCCTCAGAGCAATGTTTTGCATATGGGTGATTTGTTTTTTAACAAGCGATTTCCTTATATAGATCTCAATTCGGGAGGATCATTAAGTGGAGTAATCCGGGGCGTTGAGACGGCTCTAATGCTCGTTGATGATGCGACCAAGATCATACCGGGGCATGGACCGATGGCGGATAAAAAGGATCTGGTCAATTATCACAACTTTCTGACGACTCTTGAGCATCGGATGGCAGAGGTGATAGAGAAAGGTCTGACGCTTGAAAAGATCGATGTAGCCAAGATCGTAAAGGGTTACGAAGTTCTCACTTGGAGATTTATCAATGCTGAGAAAATGGTAGCCATTGCCTATGAGAGTATGAGGCAAAAATCAAGGCATTAATTGCCCAAATCAATAAGATATTCGGATCCGTTGATGATGAGCTCAATCATTTCATTGCCCAGATAGTTCAGTTGGACTTCGTAAACTTCTTCGTATTGAGCAGTGACATATTTAAGATAGGCTTGAGCCGTGCCTTTGTTGATGGACGTTTCTAGTAGATTGATGTTGAGTTCATCAATAGAGAATCTAATTGTCGTTAGTATTTCTTCTTTATCTTCTGATACCGTGATATTGCCGGATTGACCGGTAGTGCCGGTGATGCCCAATTCTGTATCCAACGGTGAAAAGGAAACCGCGTAATTGGATGCTTGTAGAAAGTTACCAACTACTATTCCGGCGGTATATTGACCTTCAGAGGCAGCTTGGTAGGTAAACTTCGTTGGGATGCCCAAGGCATTACATTCGGATTGGACTACAAAATCCGATATTAAATCTAGTGTTATGTCATTCTCAACTACATTGGTTGTAACGGTTGTATCTATTGTTAGATCACACAAGTCTGCTATATCAGAGAGGGAAGCATTGTCTATCAATAGATTTGGATGAAGAATTTTGGATAGTGATAGACTTCCGTCTGTCACCAATACGGATCGGATGCTTGAGATGATCTCCTGATCGCTTATAAAGCGTTGATCCAATGTTTTGGTAGCAACATCTGTACATGAAAAATGAAAGCACAAGATTGCAAGGGAGGGGAAAAAGAACTTGCTCATTGGGTTGTCGATGAATGAGTTGAATATGCTTCAAAAGTATGATATACTGAAGTCATAGGAGGAACGTATGTTAGAATGTCTTCCAACAATTTGTCAGTATTTTGTTTTTATATGACTTCATCGTAATATAGACAATATTTTCTACCCATCACCCCTAAGATTCATCAACAATTTGTAGCGATATGCATCTCTTAGTGCTTGCCAGCTAGCTTCGATAATACTAGAATCAGCACCGCAAGTCCACCAAGTATTCTGGCCGTCAGATGATTTAACCAATACTTGAGTGATAGAATCCGTACTCATGTTGGATTGTAGAATACGTACTTTATAATCCACTAGTTGGACTTGGGTCAGGATGGGGAAATGAGCACCAAAGGCCAATCTTGCGGCATGATCCAAGGCTCCCACAGGACCGGAAGATTCAGCGACAGCGATTTTGATTTCTTGTTCACCGGCAAGTCTGAGTTTGACTACTGCTTCAGAGAGTTTCCTATTTGTGCCTCTGACTACTTCGGAGATGATGCGGTAGCTCACAAGTTCAAATATGTTTTCTTTGCCTTTGAAGTGTTCATAGAGGAGGACATAGAACGATGCATCCGCGTTTTCAAATTCATGACCTTCATTTTCGAGTTGTTTGATTTTAGTCAAAAAGCTTTTCATTAGTGGGGACTTGTCATCTATATGTACGCCCATTTTTCGGGCTTTCATGACGACACTACTACCTCCAGACATATCAGACAATAAGATACGCTGTTCGTTGCCGACCATTTGGGGTGGCATATGTTCATAGCTATGGGCTACTTTTTTAGCAGCATTGGCATGTACACCGCCTTTATGGGCAAAAGCACTTTTGCCTACAAATGGAGATCTGCGGGAGGGAATTCGATTGGCCAATTCATCGACGAAATTACTGAGCAACTTTAGTTCCTTCATATGGGTCTCACAATTGAGATGATATCCCAGTTTGATAGAGAGGTTGGGAATGATCGACGTTAGGTTGGCGTTGCCGACTCTTTCGCCATATCCATTCATTGTCCCTTGTACCATTGTTGCCCCGGATTCTATTCCGGCCAGAGATACTGCTACTCCTAGGCCACAATCATTGTGACAATGTACGCCCAATGGTGCTTCGGCAAACTGTTGGCGCACATCAGCTACAATCTTTTGAAGATTCTTCACTTGGGTTCCACCATTGGTATCGCACAACACAATATATTGAGCGCCTCCTTCAAGAGCTGCTTGCAATGTAGATAAGGCATATGATCTGTCGTCTCTATATCCATCGAAGAAGTGTTCGGCATCATATATTACTTCTCGATCATGTTTGACGAGAAATGCAACCGAATCGCGGATCATCGAGATGTTTTCCTCCGGAGTAGTCTTGAGGACATCTGTGACATGTAGCAACCACGTCTTGCCAAAAATCGTAACGACACTTGTGTCGGCCTCTAGTAGCATCTGAAGTTGAGCGTCTCGTTCTACACTGACATGTGGTCTTCTTGTGGATCCAAAAGCGGCTATTTTGGAATGTGTAAACCGGACTTTTTTGACAAGTCCAAAAAATTCCATATCCCTAGGATTGGATCCCGGCCATCCTCCTTCTATGTAATCGATGCCAAATGCATCCATTTTAAGCGCAAGTTGAACCTTGTCTCGTGCGCTGAATGATATACCTTCTGCCTGTGTACCATCTCTGAGAGTGGTATCGTATATCTTTACTTCACAGTGCTTCACCGTATGATTTTTCAATAGTTTGAAAATGTAGTAACGACTCTGTTTGGATCAATTCTGTGGTAACAAATGTAATATTTGGTATTCTCGCCCAAAAGAAGCACCTATCAAACGATGCTATCCATAGGATACAGAGAGCTCGAAGCCTCAAGGCGGGAATTGCCAAATTTTTGCACCTCACAAAATCGCCAAAACTGTGTTGTCACATAATAACAGTGAGGATGACCGCTACAAATATGCTAAAAATTAGTTTTAGTCCGGTAGATATAGCCGAATAAAGCTTTTACCATGTAATTTTATTGGTCTTGCCGTGCAAATACCTCTCTGAGTAGAGGGGATGTTCTCAGGGCAATATTTTGGCGTATAGCTTGCTCTTTTATTGTTATGAGGCCAAAAAGCCCATCCAATGCTTCGTTGTTGACATGATCATCAAGATTGGGATTCAATTTTTTCTGAAATGGGATCTTGTTATATGCATCTATGGCTGACTTCCACAGATCCCGAGCATTTACTTCGTCCAATGCGCTTTGAATGACCGGCAAAAACACCTCATACAATTTTTTTCGTGAGGTGCGCTCCAAATATTGGGTCGCTGCATCCTGATTGCCCATGAGGATTTGGCTGGCGTCCTTGAAGGACATTTCTTTGATAGCTTGTATAAATATTGGACTTGCCTTGCGAGCTGCCAATTCTGCCGCTTCATTCATCTTTTTGGTTAAATCTTTCTCTATGTTGGTAAATCCCGGCACCTTGGAGACTGTGGAGACCACTTTGCGAGCTTCTTTGGGAAGCAATATTTTATATGGACTCTGGAAATATCCCCCGTCCTGTGACAGTGATGCAACAGCTTCATCAACGCCGACTTCTAAGGCTTCTTTAAGGCCTCCGGCAATATCGAGGTCTTCTCTGTCTCCTGTAACTACTTCCTTGGCTTTTTTTAGCAAGTCTCCAAATTGAGATTGAACAGTGAGTGAGAAAAAACCCAAGAGCATAAAAAGTAGCGTGTATTTCATTTTATTTTATTTATTGCAATATGTTGAAAATGGGGGTTTAGCCTTTTGCCAAATACAACCAATCAGACATGGTAGAAGTTATGGCCAAATGTATATTTAACATGACTTTATGTTGACTATGGGTATAAGCCTTTTTGCCGCAAGGCTTCTCTTTCTGCTCTTGTAAGCTCAAATGTATCAGGAGGAAGAAAAGGCCTTTGACTGGTTGAATCTTCGAGATCCGGGGCGATGACTTCTTCTTTATCTCTATAATCCTTCATTAGAAAGGCAACAAATATCCCAACAATCCCGCCAAAGAGATGGCTCTCCCATGAAATGCCTTTTTGGTTGGGCAATATGCCAAGAAAAAGACCACTGTAGAGAATCGTCATGACTAAGGCCAACATTATGGATTTTACATCTCGCCTGAAAATTCCAGTCCAAAATACAAAGGAAACCAAGCCATAGACTACCCCACTAGCTCCGATATGTATCTGATTGCCTCGAGCAAAAGCCCATACCGCTGCACCCGTCAAAACATATATCAATAGCATACTCTGGTAGGCGATCTTGCGATAAAAAAGAAGTATGATCAATGTCAGGATAAACAAGGGTATAGTATTGGAGGTCAAATGTTGAAAACTGCCATGAATAAATGGGGCGGTAAATATGCCGATGATGCCATCAGTACTCCTGGGAAGGAGTCCATAGTTACCCAAGGATAAGTTTAGTGTCAACTTTAAGATATGAACGAGCCACATGATCAGAATGAGGTATATCGGAAACTGTACAGCTGTGGAAAGTGACTTATCATTCATGTCATGCAATACTTAATATCTTCTTTTGATAAGGTTGAGAAAGGTGATCGCCTTGCCACGACGATTGGGAACAGTCCAGTCCAGCTCTTTCAAAACCGATGAGGTGAGATAGGTTTTTGCCTCATCATAAGAAGACATATTGTTCAGCTTATCAATGGTCTTGTTGAACAGACCTTGGTCTCCATCAAAAAGTTCATTAATAGTAAGAATCTTGTCATTAATACCCATTGATCTGGCAATATCGTTGATCTTGCTCTGAGTGTATCTTGAGCCCGGGTCTTTGGTATCGCACTCTTCAAACAAGTCTTGGATCTCCTTAGCGATGGGATCTGCGATGATGGGTTGAATAGGTTGTTTCTCTTCAGTGATCGGGTTTTGTTCCACTTGGTCAGCGGTTGTAGGCGATGTATGGGTTGTGGTATCTATGGGTTGAACTCTTGAAGCAGTTCCATTTTTAGACGTTTGCTCTTGCTGGGTATTGTACGTATTGTCTATATATTTAGTACTTGTCCCTTTTGGCGGCATGATGGTATCATAAAGCGATCTGACGTACTGCAATAGGAGGTCTCTCTCAAGACGACTCATGAGTTCCCAAGAGTCAATACCGTCATACATCGCATTTATCTTTTTTAAAAGTACCTTTGATTTTTCAAAGCTCATAATTTTACACTAAGTTGAGATTGTTAAATATAGGGTATCTTTATCCTTGCCGTTATAGAAAGAAAAGAAGATGTTAAATTAACTTTCTCAGCGGTAAAAAAGTATAACAAAGAGAGATGTTTTTAGAGCCCCGGTATGGAGGACAGCGTAGTGGTTGGATAGAAGTCATCACAGGATGTATGTTTAGTGGAAAGACAGAAGAATTGATCCGTCGCATTAAGAGAGCGACCATAGCCAATCAAAATGTCTTGATATTTAAACCATCCAATGATGTCCGATACAGCAATCGCGCAGTTGTATCTCACGATGACAATGCGATTCCGTCGATTTTGGTGGCCAGTGCTGCGTTGATCCCCAAGCACGTATCAGAAGATGTGGAAGTTGTAGGAATAGATGAAGCTCAATTTTTTGACAAAGATATTGTCAGAGTATGTGAAGACTTAGCCTTGGGAGGCAAACGAGTGATCGTCACGGGATTGGATCTTGACTATCGAGGGATACCTTTTGGAGCGATTCCGGATTTGTTGGCGGTGGCAGAATATGTCACCAAGGTACATGCGATCTGTCCACATTGTGGCAACCTGGCGACACATTCTTACCGAACAGCGGAAGATAGATCGACCGTATTGCTTGGGGAGAAAGATAAGTATGAACCTCGGTGCAGGACATGCTATGCAATGGGCAACATACTACAATTCTGACATGGTATTGCGATGTTTCATGTATGGAGAGTAATAGCAAAATATTGCTTAACAGTGGTCTTTTGTGTCTTTTGAGCTCTTGGATTGTATGCTGAGTATATCGGAGTTCTCAAAAAAGTGTGAGGTTATTAAAGGTTAGATCGGACAGATCTTAAAATTTGGCTTATTTTCGCGCGATCTTAGATTACATCGGGATAACAATCATGATAAAGAAGATATCTTCGGCACTTATATCTGTCTATCACAAGGATGGATTGGACAAAATCATTCCATATCTTAAGGAACATGGGATAGCTGTATATTCAACAGGAGGGACACAGGTATTGTTAGAACGTCATGGAGTTGAGGTTCATGCAGTAGAGGGATTGACAGGATACCCATCAATCCTTGATGGCCGTGTCAAGACATTGCACCCAAAAGTATTTGGAGGGATTCTTGCGCGGCGTGAGGAGAATCATCTTAACCAATTGGAGCAGTATGAGATACCGGAGATAGACTTGGTTGTTGTGGATTTGTATCCATTTGAAGATACTGTTGCAGAGACAATGGATGAGGGAAAGATTATAGAGAAGATTGATATAGGAGGGATTTCATTGATTCGAGCAGCCGCCAAGAACTTCAGAGATGTTGTAACAATAGCGTCCAAAGGGCAATACGAGGACTTATATCGCATTTTGTCTGAGGGAGATGCAGAGACGGATCTTGAACAACGCAAGCGGCTTGCTCTGCAAGCATTCCGGATTTCATCTCACTATGACACAGCGATATTCAATTATTTTAACCGAGATTTTGATGATCGCAGTAGTTTGAAAGTCAGCGAGATGCGACGGCAAGAATTGAGGTATGGAGAGAATCCGCATCAAGCAGCTTCTTTTTACGGTGATCTCAGCGCGGAGTTTGAGAAGTTGAATGGCAAGGACTTGTCCTACAACAATCTGGTTGATATAGATAGTGCGATAGATCTGATGCGAGAATTTGATGGTAGTAAGAAGACTTTTGCCATTCTCAAGCATACCAATAGTTGTGGCATTGCATCGAGGGATTCGGTATTGGAAGCCTTCAATGCTGCATTGGCAGGAGATCCCGTTTCGGCTTTTGGCGGAATATTAATTTCCAATGCTCCGATCGATTTACCGACTGCAACGGAGATCAATAAGCTGTTCTATGAGGTGTTGATAGCACCTGATTTTGAACCTTCAGCGTTGGAGTTGTTGGCCAAGAAGAAGAGGCGTATATTACTCCGCCGGATTGCTGACAAGTCTCAGCATATGAAGATCAAGTCTCTGTTGGGGGGAGTCATTGCACAAGAGTCGGATCTTAAAACAGAGGGAAAAGAAGATTTTGTTACGGTGACTAAAAGAAAGCCCACTGAAGAAGAAAAGGATCAGCTTGTATTTGCCAATAAGGTTGTAAAGCACCTCAAATCCAATGTTATTGTCCTTGTAAAGGACGATCAATTGATCGGTATGGGATGTGGTCAAACCAGTCGAGTGGATGCTTGCAAACAGGCCATTGACAAGGCACGACGTATGGGATTTGATTTGGAGGGAGCAGTTATGGCATCGGATGCATTTTTTCCGTTTCCGGATTGTGTTGAGTTGGCACATGATGTGAAGGTTCAATGTGTGATCCAGCCTGGAGGGTCGATCAATGACAAATTGAGTATTGCGTACTGTGACGATCACCAAATGGTTATGGTAACGACGGGAATTCGTCATTTTAAGCATTAATAGAAGTCTTAAAGTCATCTTAAAGAAGGGGCATCATGGATACGATAAGCGTTGTCATTGCATCATAGCCAATGTATAGGGCATAAGAATGGCTTGAGTTGTTTTTTTAGATAGAAATCTACATATTTGTGACTTCCTAAGAGGAGGTGAAACCTGATATATGGTATTTAAAATTAAGTATTTACTTTTTGTTGTCATCTTCTTGATAACAGCTACAGTGTATGCACAAGGTAGTGGTGTCAACGCACCATTTTCAAGATTTGGAATTGGTGATTTGGTGTCGGAGTCTC
This sequence comes from Bacteroidota bacterium, assembly GCA_024276375.1. Classification (GTDB taxonomy): domain Bacteria; phylum Bacteroidota; class Bacteroidia; order Chitinophagales; family Saprospiraceae; genus JAJRXG01. The sequence continues at coordinate 8,284 of JAJRXG010000035.1, forward strand.
CGATGTTTTTGAGGCAGATGGGAGGAGTTGGCACTTCATTTGTGGATGCATATCACCTCAATTTTGACAATCCTGCGGCTCTTGCACAGTTGAGAGCGACGGGATTTGAAGTTGGGATGAATCTGGATTATTCAAGGCTTTCGGATTCAGAGAATGTTTCGTCACATTGGTATGGCAGTTTGGGGTATTTGGGTTTTGCTTTTCCGATGAGAAACCCATTGAATGAAGTATTTAGTAGAGAGAAGCATAAGTTGAAGTGGAGTATGGGATTTGCTATTCTACCACATTCCAATACGAGTTATAACTTAACTCAGACGGGGGCAAACGATGCGGTGGGAGAATTCACAAGAAAATTTAGAGGTTCAGGAGGAAGTTATAAGGCGATATGGTCAAATGCGCTCATGTTTGGAAAGTTTAGTGCAGGAATCAGTATCGGAGGTTTGTTTGGAAAGTTTGATTACGAACGAAGTGTTTCATTTCCTACTGCCATCACTGCATATGACAATTCATTTACCTCATCCTATAGTATGCGAGGGTTCTATACCAAGTTAGGAGTGATATACCTGACAACACTCAATAAGGCCGATGTTGAAGACAAGGACAAGAATGTGGCTC
>JAJRXG010000308.1 GCA_024276375.1 Bacteroidota bacterium
AGCAATGGTCTCAAGGGCGTCCACCAAATGATCTAACTCTTCATGATTGGTGAAAATATTAGGACTGATCCGGACGCCTCCGCCCCAACTACCACCCACAGATTTAGTATGTATCTTATATTTTTCGTTCAAGATGCTTCTAATTTTTCCAGCTCCGATTCCTTTCATACCGAGTGATATGACACTACAAGATTTGTCATCAGACAAATCCGTATGCCAATCAATACGATCATTGGATATTAGTTGACTTGTCCAATATTTCTTTAACGCTTGCAAGTGATCATACTTGGCCTGTGCACCTATCCCATCATGAAAATCCAATGCTGCGCTGATACCTACTTCTTGTTGGAAGGCGCGTGTCCCAAGGTGAGCATACTTACCTATGGTATCATCATTGGGATATGAAGATGCGATGACCATGAGATCCTTTATTCGGTCGGGATGTACATATAACAGGCCTGTACCATGTGGTGCATTGAGCCATTTATGGAGACTTGTTGCGTAGTAGTCACATTGGATATTGTCCAAATCCACAGGTATCTGTCCCACGGTATGTGCTCCATCGACGACTACTTGCAGCTTGTGTTGATGGGCCATTTTTGTCAGCTTTTTGACAGGGAGTATGTGACCTTGACGATGTGTCATATAGGTCAAGTGCATCACCTTAGTACGTGGTGTTATGGCTCTCTCGTAAATATTGAGTAAAGCGTCATCGGAGTCGGGAAGTTTGAATTTGATGGTATTAACAATCACGCCATCGCGATGTCCGCGATTATGCCAGGCATTGACGGCATATGGATAGTCATGCTCGGCTATGATGACTTCATCGCCCTTGGATAGAGGAAGTCCATAAATGATCATATTGAGCGCCTCAGTAGTATTGCGCACTAACTGGATATCTGTATCACTTGCATGAATCAGATCCGCCAATCGGACTTTGGTATTCTTAATAGATTCTTGCCAGGAGCTCCAGGCACTATAAGGAGCCATTTTATTGATGAGTATGCTTAGCTCCTGTAAATGTTGCTGAACGGGGATGGGCATCACACCGGCACTGCCACTGTTGAGATGCAACTTATCCCAGTGAATGATTGGAAACATCTCACGGATCGCATCCCAATCATTCTCCTTGGAACCCATTCTTCTAAATGAAAGTCCTTGTAGATGAGTAGTCCATTGAAGGGACAAGGCGGCCAAGGAAGTATTGCGAATAAAAGAGCGTCGAGAAGTCATATGGTTTTACTGAAAGGCAAAAAAAATAATATAAAGTATCTAAAATACACTTCTATCGAATGCCTTACAAGAATGAGAAGAAGAATATGGGCTTGAACTACTGCGGCAACAATCCATCCCGTCTCCATCGATCTACTTTAAAGTGGCCGTCATCTTCTTTGACTCTTCGCTTTAGCTCCTTGACATCACGATCCCATTGCTCACCATTGAAAAATTCTACTCCCTTGAAGTCTCGGACTTTGTACAGGGACTTAGTACCATAGCAAGTCCCCAAATAGATCTGTTTTAAGCCTTGGTCTTGCGCCCATCTTATACTCTTCCACATGATCCATTTGCCTATTGGGGCATTCTCGCGGTATGTATTGTTAAAAAAGGCATACCAATAATGCATCATGCCACCATGCATAGATGCGACGATGATGCCCAAGAGATCACCGGCTGCGTCTTTAAACTCCAGAAAGTGCGTAGTCAATTGATGGCGAAGAATATATTGGAATCTCTCCTCGGGCATTGCTCCTGATGGAAATCGCTCATCAATATACCTCCGGCAGAAAGACAAAAACTGTGGGTCATCAATCGGATAATCCGACTGAGCAATGAGGCGGATCTGAGTTTCTTCAATCTCCATTTTTCGATCCACGCGTCTATTTTCAGAGCTATCTTTGAACGACTGAAGACAGACCCGCAGACTACGTGCTAGGTAAAAAACGGGCGTTTGTATGTCTGTATCAGCCGAATAGGGCAAGAATCCACGATTGTAGATCTCCGGAATTTCACTTCTATCCTCTGCGACGGCATATACGGCATGCGGAAAAGTATAGTGCCCATACTCAGGGCTCAGCTCTGAAAAGATGATTCTCATACTATGAAGATCTTACTTTATTTTGAAGATACGTTCATCTGATAGTCAAAATAAACACCCGCTTTTTCAATGTTAAGCGAGTTATCCCGACACCAAAGTACCTTCTTCCTTGCCGGTAACCACTCGATACAGGTTGCCCTTTTTGGTAATATCAAAAACTACAATCGGAACATTATTTTCTTGACACATCGTAAAGGCTGTCATATCCATCACCTTTAGACCCATTGATATGACTTTTTCAAAAGACACTTGATCAAATTTTATGGCATTGACGTCTTTTTCAGGATCTACATTGTAGATGCCATTGACTCTTGTTCCTTTGAGGATGACATCGGCATGGATCTCATTGGCACGTAATGCAGCTGCCGAGTCGGTCGTAAAGTATGGGCTACCTGTTCCTGCACTAAATATCACTATTCTTCCTTTCTCAATATGTCTTACAGCGCGACGACGGATGTAAGGTTCGGCGATCTCCTTCATCTCTATGGCAGAGACAAGTCGAGTGTACATGCCATTGGCTTCGAGCGTACTCTGAAGTGCCAATCCGTTGATACAGGTCGCCAGCATGCCCATATAATCACCTTGAGCCCGTTCTATCCCTGAAGCTTTGGCATCCAATCCTCTAAATATATTGCCTCCGCCGATCACTATGGCAAGTTCTACACCTAGGCTCATAATGGTATTGATCTCATCGGCATAGTGTTGGAGTTTCTTTTGGGATATACCAAAAGACTTATCACCCATGAGGGATTCGCCACTGAGTTTGAGCAGAATGCGTTTGTATTTAAGTGACATTGTATTGTTTTGATTTTGTTGATCCTACAAATAGGCAAAAAAAAAGCGATACAAAAGAATGTATCGCTTTCAAAATATTTATCCTAAAGCTATATGCTTAAATTCTGTAACCGTCAATTCCGGATCCAATGACTTGAGGTAACTTCCTACCGTCTGCTTGTTGTCCTTGACATAAATTTGGTTGAGCAAGGTGGTTTCTTTGAAGAATTTATTCAGTCGTCCCAGAGCGATTTTTTCGAGCATTGCTTCAGGCTTCCCTTCAGTACGCGCCAATTCTTTTCCGATTTCAAGTTCTTTGGCGGCGATTTC
>JAJRXG010000309.1 GCA_024276375.1 Bacteroidota bacterium
ATCTCATGGTGAAATGACAACTCTGTCAATTTATCAACATCTGTTGAATACTGGCCGGTCTTTGTCCTTCTCCATCTATATGGTATGCCTAAATCGTCAAATAAGACCTCTCCTACTTGCCGGGGACTATTGATATTAAATGTCCTTCCGGCTTGGTCATAGATATTGGTTCGGATGCTCAATATCTCTTTCTCCAACTGTTCTGAATACTTGTTCAAAAATGTCTTGTCCACTCGCACCCCTTGATACTCCAACCTAGAAAGGACGCCAATCAATGGCATTTCTATATCTTCGAAGAGTTGCTTTACGCCAAGCGTCTCAAGCTGTGGCGCCAATTGATCTCTGAGTTGCAAGGTGATGTCGGCATCCTCAACCGCATAATCAACAAGAGATTCGATTGCCACGGTGCGCATTGTCTTCTGCTTAGGTCCTTTCTTTCCGATGAGTTTTTCGATGGGCACCATGTTGTAGGATAGATAATTCTCTGAAAGTGTATCCAACTTGTGTCGTTGATCAGGTTCCAACAGATAATGTGCTATCATCGTATCAAAATAAGGACTTTCGACTTGGATGCCATACCACCTGAGAACATTAATATCATACTTTAAATTCTGCCCGACCTTGACAATTTGAGAATCTGTAAGTGCTTTTTTAAAGACAGCTATTTGGGCTTTGGCGTCGTTCATATCTTCTGACACAGGCACATAATACCCCTCTCCTTTCTTCCAAGAAAAAGCGATGCCTACAAGATCCACTTGCTGCGAATCCAGTCCTGTAGTCTCTGTATCAAAACAAAAATAAGGTTGTTCTTCCAAAGCATCAGCCAACTTCCTGCGTCCATCATCATCATCAACGAGGATATAATTAGTGTCCGTGGTATCGATATTCTTGTGTCCGATAGCGTATTCCTTATCTGCCTGTGCATCTTGCACAGGATCTGCAAACAATGTGCCTTGAACACCTGGTGGATTAGATTCTCCAAGAATGGACTTGGCCAAAGATCTAAATTCCAACTCCTTGAACAATTCTTTCAATCGCTCCCGATCGAAACCCTCTACTTCAAATCTCTTGGCATTGAATTCTACCGGAACATTCAGCTCGATCGTTGCTAGCCGCTTAGACAATAGACCTTGTTCTGCAAAGTTCTCAATATTTTCTTTTTGCTTTCCCCTAAGTTCATCCGTGTGTTTTAAAAGATTCTCTATACTGCCGTATTGTTTCAACAACTTGACTGCTGTTTTGGCTCCCACTCCCGGGATGCCGGGTATGTTATCCACGCTATCTCCTTGAAGCCCCAATATATCAATGACTTGTTTTGGGTCTTTAATATCCCACTTTTTGATGACCTCTTCTTTTCCCAATATCTCAACCCCATTGCCCATACGCGATGGTTTATACATGAATATATGATCCGTGACCAATTGTGCATAATCTTTATCCGGAGTCACCATATACACATCAAAACCCTCTTGCTCAGCATGCTTGGCTAGTGTGCCGATCACATCATCGGCCTCATAGTTGTCGATGCACATTACGGGTATGTTAAACGCTTCTGCAATCTTCCGTACATAGGGTAAGGCTATGCTGATATCCTCTGGCATAGCATCGCGATTGGCCTTGTATTCGGAAAAAATATCGTTGCGGAAGGTAGGTCCTGATGGATCAAGTACCAAGGCCAAATGCGATGGTTTTTGGTTGCGAATCATATCCCATAAAGTACGAACAAAGCCATTGATGGCGGAAGTATTCATCCCTTTAGAATTAATCAGCGGCCGATTAATAAAGGCATAATGTGCTCTATACACAAGTGCATGTCCATCTAAAAGAAAAAGTTTTTTTTCACTCATATTAAGAATTCTTATTACGGAGTCGTAAGATACAAATGCTGAGATTGTCATGTCTCTCAAATGATCCATCTGATCAATTAAACTTGAGCCCACTTATGGAAAGCCCATCGTATCTCTCTCCAAAACTCCCATACTAAACAAAGCATAGTCGTATTTGACCGGATCCTTGGGGTCAAGTCTTCTCAGGTTGTCTGAAAGCTCCTCCACCGCTTGCCAATCTGATCTATTGCGCTGCAATAATCCCAGATCCTTTGCCACTCTAAAGACATGTACATCCAGAGGTATCATCAGATCGGACATCTTTATATTGTGCCATAAACCAAAATCTACACCACACTTATCCCTGCGAACCATCCAACGCAAGAACATATTGAGCCGCTTGCAAGAACTCTTTCTTATAGGCGTGCTCACGTGCTTTTTTGTGCGTTGATGTACATATGGAAGTCCAAAAAATTGATTGTGAAAATATATCAACCGATCCTTGACCGTACATTCTCCCCGCCGAGGCATAAACGCACTTTCAAGACTGCTGTATTCTTGATAATATTTCTGAAAGAAAGCTAAAAAATACAATGTGTCATCAGGTTGAAAAGTTCGATGCTTAAAGCTCATAAATTTTTTGCGATCTTTTTCTTGATGATTGACAACAAAATCATGCGGAGCATTGTCCATCAAATCGACGAGTTCATTTGCCTTAGCAATGATTGTCTTGCGTTGACCCCATGATAGCATCGCCGTCCAAAATCCGGCAATCTCAATGTCCTGCATTTTCTTAAACCGGTGTGGTATTGATATCGGATCACTATCTATAAAGGCTTTATTGTTGTAGTGCTTCACCTTGTGATCCAACAATCTTTTAAGTCTCGATGCCTCCTGTACTGTCACTTTCCAAAAAAGGTCATCAACGTCTCTTTTCGAGCGTCTGCTTAATCTCTACAACTTCATAGCCTTCGATGATATCATCAACCTGGATGTCATTGAAGTTCTTAATGGTAAGACCACATTCAAATCCACTCTTCACCTCCTTGACATCATCCTTAAACCGCTTCAATGTACTCAATTCGCCTTTGACACCTTCTTTGTTAGGGTATATGATAATACCCTCCCGTACCACGCGAATCAATGTTTTGCGTGTGATGACACCACTGTTGACATAACAGCCTGCAATCGTACCAATCTTGCTGATCTTAAAAGTCTCTCTGACCACGACCTCACAGGTTATTTTTTCTTCTTTAATGGTATCAAGCATTCCTTCGATAGCCGCATGAATCTCATCTATCGTTTCGTAAATGATCGAATAGGTCTTGATCTGTACACCTTCCTTTTCGGCCAGCTTTCTTGCGCCACTGGAAGGACGCACTTGAAATCCAATAATTATAGCATCAGAAACAGATGCCAGCAGGACATCTGATTCTACAATTGCTCCAACGGCCTTATGGATGACATTCACTTGAACAGTATCTACTGATAGTTTCAACAGAGCATCAGAAAGTGCCTCTACGGATCCATCCACGTCTCCTTTGATGATGAGATTCAACTCCTTAAAGGATCCAAGGGCAATACGTCTTCCGATTTCATCGAGGCTGATACGCTTATTGGCACGGTTGGATTGTTCGCGTTCAATCTGTTGGCGTTTTGAAGCAAGTTGACGGGCTTCTTGATCCGTATCAACCTCTTTAAATTTTTCACCAGCTTGTGGCGCTCCATTCAAGCCCAACATTAAGACGGGTGTCGAAGGTCCTGCCTTATTGACTTGTAGGCCATGTTCATTGAATAGAGCTTTAACCTTGCCCGAAAATCCACCAGCTACTACAACATCTCCGATATTAAGTGTTCCGCTCTGAACCAATATCTTGGTTACATAACCTCTTCCTTTATCCAAGGAAGCTTCAATGACTGTTCCTGAAGCATTGCGGTTGGGATTGGCTTTTAGCTCAAGCAATTCTGCTTCAAGTACTACCTTTTCTAACAATTCCTCTATCCCGGCTCCTGTTTTGGCTGAGATGTCATTTGATTGATACTTGCCTCCCCACTCTTCTACTAGGATGTTCATCGCTGACAATTCTTCCTTAATTCGGTTAGGATTGGCACCGTCTTTATCAATTTTATTTATGGCAAATACCATGGGAACTCCCGCAGCTTGGGCATGACTTATTGCCTCTTTTGTCTGAGGCATAATGCGATCATCTGCAGCGATAATAATGATGACTACATCTGTTACTTTGGCTCCGCGGGCTCTCATCGCTGTAAAAGCTTCGTGACCCGGTGTATCCAAGAAGGTGATTTTCTTTCCTTTGATCTTTACTTCATATGCTCCGATGTGTTGCGTGATACCTCCTGCTTCGCCTTCGACCACACTCGTTTCACGGATATAGTCCAACAGGGAAGTCTTGCCGTGATCGACATGACCCATCACAGTGACGATTGGTGCCCGTGGTTCAAGATCTGCGGGGTCATCTATGATTTCCTCTTCGTCATCGCCCACTTCTTCGGCACTTATAAATTCAATCTCCCGGTTGAATTCCTCCGCTACTAGTTCTATGATCTCAGCATCCAAGCGTTGATTTATCGATACGATCACACCTACATTCATACAAGTCATGATAATGTCCGTCGGTGGAATATCCAATAAGCTTGCAAATTCACTAACAGAAATAAATTCAGTAACTTGAAGTTTCTTATTCTCAGATTGAGATTCAATGATTTCTTGTTTCTCACGTTTTACATCTCGACTATCTCGACGTATTTTCTGCCTTCGGTTGGATTTGCCTCCGGAGATGCGCGCCATTGTAGCTTTGATTTTTTCTTCAATTTCTTTGGCAGAAACTTGTTTAACTTCATCTCTTCCCTTCCGTGATTTTCCTCTTCCTCTATCTCTGGTACCACCTCCCTTGTAGTTGTCCGCGGTGATTTTTCTTCTTGTCCGCTTCCGCTTTGTTTTGGACTCTGCTTTCGGTTTGGGCTTGGGCTTTTCTTTTTTGGGTCTTTCAACTAGTTTGTCCGAATCTATTTTGCCCATCACTTTTAGTCCTGCCAGTTGTGGGGTTTTGGCTCTAATCAATTCTTCTGTCGTCCCTTTGGATGAGGCCGAAGATGGCTTGGGATCTTCTTTTGGAGCAAGTTGTGAAGCATTTTTGGAATCCCCATCTGGTTCCTCCTTGGGCTGAGGCTCCTCCTTAGACTTAGACTTCTTCTTACCGACCGGATCTATATCTATTTTATCTACTACTTTCACGCCTATCTTGGTCGTTGTTGTGGTATCTTCTTTCTCAGTTGGAGGTTCTTCTTTAACTTCCTCCTCCTCGATTTTGATTTCCTCGACTGGTTCAACCTTTTTAGGTTCCGGCTCTACCACAACAGGAGGTTTCTTTTGGGGTGTAGTCTCTTCAACAGAAACACGGGTTCCAATAATCAATTTATCGGCTTGTTCTTTCTCCTCACGAGAAGTACTAAACTTCTTGGAAAGCAACTCATACATCTCATCTGATACCTTGGCAGTAGGCTTGTTTTCCAGTTCAATCCCATTATTGCCAAGAAACTCGACGATGGTCGATGTTCCAATATTAAATTCTTTGGCGACTTTTACCAATCTAGCCATATACCTAACGTCCGTTTTTGTTTATGTGACCAGCCCGGCAAATACGCCATGCTGAATCAACTATTATATACGATCATGATGAAGTCTTAATCTTCATCAAATTCGTCTTTTAAGATCTTTAAGACATCTTTTATAGTTTCTTCTTCAAGATCTGTTCTTCTGTTGAGCTCTTCCACACTCAGATTTAATACACTGCGGGCAGAGTCACATCCTATATTCTTCAACTCATCGATGACCCACTCCTCAATTTCATCTGCAAATTCATCCAAATCCACATCATCAATCTCTTCATCCGTATCTCTATACACATCAATCTCATATCCCGTGAGCCGACTTGCCAGCTTAATATTTGATCCACCTCGACCGATGGCCAAGGACACTTGATCCGGCTTTAGGAAGACCGCGGCGGTCTTTTTCTCATCATCCAACTTAATACTCGTGATTTTGGCCGGCGTCAGAGACCGCTGGATAAAGAGGTTGATATTGTTGGTGAAATTGACGATATCTATATTTTCATTACGCAATTCCCGTACGATTCCATGGATTCTACTACCCTTCATCCCTACACAAGCACCGACCGGATCAATGCGATCATCATAAGATTCGACGGCTACCTTGGCTCTTTCTCCGGGTATTCTAACGATTTTTTTAATAGTTATGAGTCCATCTTCTATCTCCGGAACTTCTTGTTCCATGAGTTTTTCTAAAAAAGCAGTGTCTGTACGAGATATAATAACCGCCGGGTTGTTATTGCGCATATCTACTCTCTTGATAACACCGCGTACCATATCTCCCTTGCGGAAAAAATCTCCACGGATCATTTCACTCCTCGGCAACACCAACTCATTGCCGGATACATCGTCCAAAATAAGAATCTCTCTTTTGAGAATCTGATGGACTTCCCCAACGATAATCTCGTTGATTCTATCAGAATAACGCTTAAAAATCTCATCCTTCTCAAGATCCATAATCCGTGACACCAATGTCTGGCGGGCAGCCATCACTGACCTCCTGCCAAATTCATGAAGATCTAACTCCTCATAGCACTCCTCCCCGATCTCATAGTCATCGTCTATCTCCAATGCTTCGGTGATCGAAATTTGCGCCCTGTCATCTGTGACTTCTCCATCAGGTACGATCTCTCGTACTTTCCATATCTCAAGGTCTCCATTGGTCGCATTAACGATAATATCAAAATTATCATCCGTTCCATACTTCTTTTTGATAAGGGTGCGAAAAACATCTTCCAACACTCTTACCATTGTCGGCCGGTCTATATTCTTGCCGGCTTTAAATTCCGAAAAAGTTTCAACTAAGTTCATTTACCTTTTTTTAAAACTCACGCGTATTCTAGCTCTTTTGATTTTATTCATAGGAATGCTATACAGCTTTTCCTCCTTTTTGATCTTTACCAAGACTCCGATTTGCTCCGGTGTCGCATGTTTCAATATACCTTCTATACCATCTCCTTCCTCTGTGTCAACCTTAATCATACGCCCTATATTTTTGACATATTGTCTCATTAAGACCAACGGACGATCTATCCCCGGCGAAGAAACTTCCAATGTATAACGCTCTCCAAGCCACTTGTTCTTCTCAATCTCCTTCTCTAAATATCGGCTGATGATCTGACACTTTTTTAAAGTCAACACGCTGTCACTATCAATGTAAACTACAACCTTATTGCCAGAAGGCTTATCTACCTCCACAACATAACAATCATTAAATTCGGACTCTTCAAACTTGCGCTCAAGTGCTTCAACAATAGACTTTTCAACCATAGGTATCTCCTTGTCAGTATAAGCAATACAAAAAAAGGGAACTCTTTTGTTCCCTTTCCTCGTAAAACGGAGTGCAAATATAGTACAAATTGTGGAATCTCTGCCTGTCTATCAATGATTACGTGCGTATCACATATTGCACTTTTTTAGTTGGCAATGCGTGGTGGGTAGGGATTGATTCGTTTCGCTCATCAAGGGAGACTCCTTATGAGGAGTTCTTAAACATATGGTTTCTATTCAGGAGGATGCTTTTGAGATAAAAAAAGGCAATTTTTTCGTCAGATGACGCTTATTTTTACTAAAGTCCCTTTTACGGTTTCCTATGGTTGTCTTATCATGCCGTCTTGCTTCCCGCAGCGTGAAAACCGTACTGCTATACAACTAAAAGGAGTTCTTAAACATATGAGGGCAGAGGCGTGCCGGAGCAATATCCTATTTTATGCTATTTGTTATACACATGATTACACAAGGATTACATGCTATCACAAACTATTGTATGATTACTCGGTTTTAGATCAATAGAATACCATATCTTTAATGCTGCTAAAACTTCTCGTTCGGAATTGTAGCTCGTTGTAAAAATAAATCCTTAAAATGAGGGCATTGGTGATATCCGGAGGTGGCAGTAAAGGTGCTTTTGGAGGTGGTGTTGCAGAGTATTTGATCAATGAAAAAAATACTCTTATGATATTTTTGTCGGAACATCTACCGGAAGTCTGCTGGTACCTCATCTGGCGATCGGTAATATTGATGGTATTCGTGACGCATATACCAATGTTACACAGGAGGATATCTACAATATTAGTCCTTTTAAAATCCGGCGTGGCGAAACAGGGACTTTTACAAAAATCAACCATTGGAACATCCTACAGATGTTTCTCAAAGGCAAGAAGACCTTCGGCGAGCATCTCAATTTGCTCAAAACAATACGCAATGCATTTTCACCCGAAATGTTCGAAAAAGTAAAATCCTCAGGTAAAAAAGTGATCGTCTCAGTGTCCAACTTATCGCTCAATATCGTAGAATATAAATATGCTGTTGATTGTAATTATCAAGATTTTACCGAATGGATGTGGACATCTACGAGCTTTGTACCTTTCATGGGCATCGTCGAAAAAGATGGTTATGAATACGCTGATGGTGGATTTGGAAGCCAAATACCGATTGAAGAAGCTATTAACGCCGGTGCATCCATTGTAGATGTCATCGTACTAAATCCCAAGTTTAGTGTTCCTTCAAGAGCCAAGACACACAACGCATTTGATGTACTGATGAAATCGATGGACTTTATGCATCATAGAATCTCGCGCAATGACTTATACATCGGTCATCTTCAAAGTGTATATGAAAATTCTGTTCATGTCAATTTTATATTCACACCACGGGTCTTAACGGAACACGCATTTATTTTTGATCCGGTACAAATGAAATCGTGGTGGGAAGAGGGCTTTTCTTACTTGCGGGAGTTGGATCGCAACGGTGAGTTGTTCTAACGAACTCTCCTGCCGGAAGCCCGCTTGGTTCTGTATTTAATATCTTTGGCTTTTTTCAGATCCACCATCAACGCCGCATAAGCACTGGCATTGGAAGTATCATAATATTTGCCCCCATAGGTGATTTTTCCCTTGTCCCGATCCCATTCCTTGGCAAGCAATACAAATCTACCATTGGCCTTTTGATTGGGGCCGAACATCAGATAATGATTTTTTCTGTTATCAAATGCAATCGCAAAATTATTGGGTTCAGGAGATTGAATATAAACTCCCGGAGTACCTTTTTTTATTACTATCTCCTCTACCTCACTACCATCAACTACCCGGATTTTACCCTGTGAAATCCGTGCATTCTCTCCGGAAAGTCTCCGGTACAATACAATGTCCTGCGAAATATAAAACTGTATCCGCTTTAACTCCCGTTCAGACCACTGATAGTCATCATATAAGTCCTTGGTAAAATACTTATAGTGATTGCCACATGAAGCACTCATCCATAAAAGAGCCATTATTATAAAAAGTTGTCTCGTTGTCATATTTAAATCATTGAATAACAAAACCTTCATTGAGCCTCAACAAGTCTAAGCTTAATCTCCGATCTGCAAGATCAGCATTCTTTTCTCAATTGCAAAACCCGTTTAGATCGAAAGTATTGTTGAATCAAATCGCTACATGCTGTCGCCATCACACCAAACTCCAGTTTTGTCCTAGGATGGAGTATGGACTTGCCATGCCGCATAAACCCTTTTTTAGCATCCTCCGCACCATATACAATACGTCCGATTTGAGACCAATACAGGGCTCCTGCGCACATGGTACATGGCTCTAAGGTCACATATAAAACACAGTCTTTGAGATACTTAGAGCCCAAGTATGCCATTGCTGAGGTAAGTGCGATCATTTCAGCATGTGCTGTAGTATCGTTCAATTGTTCTACCTGATTGTGCCCACGGCCAATAATTCTGTTTTTTGATACGACAACTGCTCCTATAGGTATCTCGTCCATATCCCTAGCATATAGTGCTTCCTTGTAAGCTTGATGCATAAAATATTCATCCGTATAAAGTTCCATTTCTTCTTTTTATTAAGTTGCAGCAATTTATACAATTGTTGGCCTATTGTATATACCGTCCATGACAGAATATGTAACTTTGCGTATGGAAAAAGATATCAATACCTTCCGAGCTATTTCAGAAGCCCTCACATTTGATGATGTGCTTTTAGTACCTGCCTATTCGGAAGTGCTTCCAAGAGAAGTGTCGATTGCTTCTCAGTTGACAAGAGACCTTTCTATTAACGTACCCATAGTGTCCGCAGCCATGGACACAGTGACGGAGTATAAATTGGCCATTGCCATGGCTCGTGAAGGCGGTATCGGAATCATTCATAAGAATATGTCGATAGAAAGTCAGGCAGACCATGTCAGAAAGGTCAAGCGTTCTGAAAGCGGGATGATTATAGATCCAGTGACGCTCACCTCCCAAGCAACACTGATGGATGCACTCAATATGATGAGAACCCACAGTATCGGTGGTATCCCAATAGTCGATGGTCAGAAAAAACTCGTTGGGATTTTAACCAATCGGGATTTAAGATTTGAAGAACGTTTATCGCGACCGGTGACAGAAGTAATGACGTCCCACAACCTCGTTACTGCACCTGTAGGGACAACCTTAGAACAAGCTCAGGATATATTGCAGCGATACAAAATAGAGAAACTCCCCGTGGTGGATGAGAACAATGTTCTGATGGGATTGATAACATACAAGGATATCATCAAAGTAGAAAGTCACCCCAATGCCAGTAAGGATTCGCATGGGAGGCTTTTGGTCGGTGCTGCTCTCGGCGTAAGTAAAGACACCTTTGATCGGGTCGATGCTCTTGTGGATGTAGGTGTCGATGTTGTCATCGTTGACACAGCTCATGGGCATTCCAAGTTTGTCTTGGATATGGTTACTGACATCAAAAAACGTCACCGCGATCTACAGTTAATCGGAGGGAATGTTGCTACTCAAGAGGCGACCCAAGCACTGATTGACCATGGTGCTGACGGTGTTAAGGTCGGAGTAGGTCCCGGTAGTATTTGTACTACTCGTATCGTCTCCGGAGTAGGTGTTCCTCAACTGTATGCTATACAGGCAGCTTATCAAGCTGCCAAAAAACACAATATCCCTATCATAGCTGATGGTGGTATCCGATATACCGGTGATATTGCCAAAGCTATTGCCGCCGGAGGTAGTACCATTATGGCGGGCTCACTCTTCGGTGGAACAGAAGAAGCTCCGGGTGAAACCATCTTGTATGAAGGACGAAAATTTAAAGTATATCGTGGTATGGGTTCCTTAGGGGCGATGCAACGCGGTTCCAAAGATCGATATTTTCAGGACACTGAAGATGATGTTAAAAAACTCGTTCCGGAAGGCATTGAAGGCCGTGTCGCTTATAAAGGTACCGTCTCAGAAGTAATGATTCAGTATATAGGAGGTCTAAGATCGAGTATGGGTTATTGTGGTGCACCTGATATCCCCTCCCTGCAAGGATCTAAAATGGTAAAAATCACGAGTTCGGGAGTGCTCGAAAGCCATCCACACAATATCGTAATCACCAAAGAATCTCCCAATTATAGCCGTCGTTCTTAATGGTGTGTTCCATGCTGCATCCGGATTGGAATCATGCAATTAAACCCTCGGCATCTGGTGTCCCATCCTTACAACAGGTATTGTTTGCTACCTTTATGCTGATCTCTGAAACTTAAATCCCTAACTACAACATTACTGTTACAGTGAAGCATGCCTTACTCCTTGGAAGCAGAACTTATTTATGGCCTCTATTGAGTCAAATGCTCACTTCCAAAGGCTACCATGTGAGTGGACACTTGGAGCATGGGTCTTCTTCCTCAGACCAAACACCATATACCATGTTCTCAGATGATATCGGAGATATCGTCATCTGCGAGACTATCCTCTCCAAAGTACATCTGATCATTCATTCAGGCCTCCCTACTGTCGGTTACAATGACCATCGACAATGTAAAGAACAATGGGACACGCTTTCCACCCTCGTTGACGTCGCCAATGGGTTCAAGATACCTTTTATATTGATAAGTGATATCATAAGCCTCGGTACGTATCCTCATCGTACATTGTTGGATGAAAGTGCCCAATGGAATCAACGGGAAAAAGACCATCCCTTGGGATATTTTTATCATCGCGGCGAAAGAGAGATATGGCGCGGTATTGCCGAAGGTCTTGAAGCTTGGATTGTAAGTCCTACTTGTATGAGTATGTCTCCACAAGCCAAAACCTATCTGCTCAAAATAGCTTCTAATTCACATTCAGCCTCTCCGGTAACAGGAACCTTGGGTATTGTAAGTCATATAGATGTTGTGAAAATAATAGAACTTATCATAGAAAGAGCACCGGATGAACATCGCTCTTTTATCTGCAATGGTCATAATATCAGCTATCACGAGTGGTTTACAAGGCTCAACAATGCTTCATCCCATCTCCCGGCCAAAAGAAGTTTACTAGATCAAATTAAGTCCTCCCTGCTCAACAAACAATCCGACTTTCCGGATTTAGAAGTCCAAAAAAGCTATGACAATCAACTATCTAAGGATGTACTCCAAATGTCATATAGAGATCTTTCTGATACATTGGGCGACTTCTCCGAAGATACTTTGGCAAAGGATCAATAGATTTCTCATATTTGGGGTCTCGATTTTCTTCATAAATCAATCCGTGATATGCGCTTTGCACTATATACATTTCTTCTTGCCCTCTTATGCAATGCTTGTATTCCTCCATCAGATCGCGATGATTCCGTAGTAAAGATAGATTTGTCCGACCCGATGCATCGCAAGATTATCGAACTAAAAGATCGAAGAGAAGTAGATAGTCTGATGTATTATTTGAACAGTGACGATGTCACTTATCGCTATCTATCGGCAGAAGCATTTGGTTCTGTGCGGGATCCTAAAGCGATACAACCACTATCCACGCTTCTTGTGTCCGACCCCTCAGCTAAAGTACGCCTACAGGCTGCTTATGCGCTGGGTCAAATCGGAGATCCTAGCGCTGCTCCCCTTCTGACTAAGGCCTTTGGCAGTCAAGATACTGCTGATTATAACACTCCACTTAGAATGACTATTTTGGAAGCTGTCGGCAAAACGGGAGACCAAACCAGTCTCGAACTCATCTCAAGTGTGAGTACTTATAGCTCTGAAAGTGACCAACTCCTGTTAGGACAACTACGGGCATTCTATCGTTTTGCTCAACGTGGGATAAAAAATACATCATCTATCGATCAAGCCCGAGCCATTCTTGCCAACAAGGCCATGTCTCAAGAAGTCCGACAAATAGCCGCGGACTTCTTGAGTCGTTTTATGGTTGTTGAGAAAACAGAAAGTGTTGGAGATCTGAGTAAGTTGATTTTAACCGAAAAAGATCCTCTCGTCCGAGCAAGTATTGCCAATGCTCTTGTAAAGAGTGGGAATCCTGACATATTGCCTCAATTGCTATCAATGCTCAATCACGATCCCGATTATCGTATCAAAACCAATATATTGCGATCCATAGATGCCTATGAGTATTATGATATTCGCGATACTCTGCTACGACTATTGGAAGATCCACAATTTGTCATTGCCAACCTGTCGGCCAAAGCAATGCAACGCATAGGGCATAGACGCGATGCTGGACTGCTCTTAAACTTAGCCAGAAAGACCGACGACCCGATCTTAAAATCCAATATACTGGCAGCGGCGATTCATCCAGTACCCTCAACATACGTTAATACAAGATCACTTATCAATCAAGAATTGGTCAATGGCTTGAAACAAGCACATACACCGTATCAAAGAGCTTCATACATCGAAGCTCTATCGCTTGATCCTGTCAATTATCCCATCTTTCGCGAAGAAGGTCTTTTTTCCAATGAGATACCTGTTCAAACCCGTGCCATAAGCGCCATTAAAGATGTGATGACCAATCCCAGAACACTTTCAATCTACCGATATGCAAGGCAGATGAACATATTCAGAAGTAAGATTCTGGAAGATCTTATGAAGGTTTTTAACCAAAATGATCCGGGAGCAATGGCGGCCATCGCCAACGTATTGCAAAATCCAGAATTAAAATTCAAAGAGCAAATCGATATAATTGTACCGTTCAGAGAAGCTTTGAGAAAACTAAAGTTGCCCGAGGCCACAGAAACTCAATATGAGCTGCTTAGTCTCCTCGAATATCTGGAAGACACCACCTACCAAAGAAAACTTCCACAATTCAATCACCCCATACAATGGGAACATTTAAATCGAATCAGTGATAGTTCACATGCCTATATTATCACACCCAAAGGTCAAATCAACATACAATTGATGACGACCCATGCCCCGGCAACAGTCGCCAACTTCGTTGGACTTGCCAATAGCAAGTACTTCAATGGCAAATCCATTCATAGAGTCGTCCCAAATTTTGTCATACAAGGAGGTTGTTCACGTGGTGATGGATACGGTGGACTGGATTATACAATACGATCAGAATTAGGCTCGCAGTACTTCAATGATGAAGGATACATTGGAATGGCAAGCGCCGGTCCAGATACAGAAGGCACTCAATGGTTTATCACACATAGCGCTACTCCACACCTAGATGGCAGATACACCATATTTGGCAAAGTAGTCGAAGGTATGGATGTCGTCCATGAGATTCGAGTAGGAGATATCGTACAAGATGTCAGAATCCTAAAGTTCTGATTTATTGATTTCTTAAGTTTATTTTAAACAAAAAGAGCCGCGGTATCTTATACATAGGAGAAGCAGTGCCATCAAGGATTGTACGAGTTAAATAAATCTGTATCGTGGAAAAACCCGCCAAAGACATGACACATCAAGAAAGCATTGAGGCTTTTAAAAGCTATCAACGCCGATTTATATGTGAATGGGGTAAGCTATGTACAAATTGGGGCGTCAACAAAACAATGGGACAAATTCATGCCATTCTGTTGCTCTCCCATGATCCGATGTGTGCCGATCATATAATGGAACAGCTCTCAATGTCTAGGGGCAATGTCAATATGAACCTTAGAGCACTTGAAAACTGGCAATTGATTGACAAAGTCCACCTCTCCGGACAACGCAAGGATTTCTATCGCGCTGAAAAAGATCTCTCTAAGGTATTTCGAATCATCGTCGCACAACGTAAGAAAAAAGAACTCGACCCACTCATGAAGTTGCTCGAAGAAGTCGATGCCGTGCGCCCTCAATGTAAACAGAGCAACGAATTTTGTAAAGTCACCAAAGAATTGCAGCGATTTGCCATAAAGGCGGATCATGCACTCAATTCAATCACAAATGGCAAAGGCGGTTGGATCACTAAGTTTTTGATAAGATAGTTCAGTCTCAACCCACTCCACATCTCTTTTGCCGCAGGCGTATTTAAAACAAAAAAAAGACCTTAGACCTAATATGAGAAGCATTCAAGCCGATGTCATTGTCACCAATACGGGAAACCCCTTGATCAATGGGATTGTTTCATTTGATGAAAATACGGGACTTATCATATCCGTTGATTCTGATCCGGGCAAAGTCCCCGGAACCATTGAAAAAGTCTCCGGAGTGATTGTCCCCGGATACATAAATGCACATTGTCATCTTGAATTGTCGCACCTCAGCGCATTCATCCCCTCCGGTACCGGTCTCATAGATTTTATATCCAGAGTCATCCAATTGAGAAGTTTCCCTCAAGAAGAAATTCAGAACGCCATCATTCGTGCAGATCATGAAATGTATCAGAATGGAATCGTTGCCGTAGGCGATATTTCGAATACAACAGATACACTGGAAGTAAAAAAATCGTCCGAAATCATCTATCATACTTTTGTGGAAGCATTCGATCTCCTACAACCTGAGTTGACATCACAGCATTTTGATACATACCACAAGGTGTTTCTTGAATTCAAAAACAAATCCTCGGATCCCGTGAGCATGAGCCCACATGCGCCCTACTCTGTATCTGAAAAAATGTTCAAACAGATAAACGAGATCAATCCGGCCGATTGTCCAGTGAGCATACACAATCAAGAACATAAAGATGAAGACGACTTGTTCAGAGACACTAAAGGAGCTTTTATAGATTTCTATGATTCGATTGGGCTATCCTTGGATCACTTCCACCCCAAGCACAACAGTTCGTTAAGCTATACACTCTCATTTATGAGACCCTCACAACACACCCTGCTCGTACACAATACTATGTCAACTTCTGCTGATATCCGGATGGCTATGTCTTGGAGCCCCTATGTGTTTTGGACTACTTGCCCTAACGCTAATCTCTATATCGAAAATCAACTCCCCAAATATCAAAGGTTTCTATCCCAAGATGTCAAGATGTGCATCGGCACAGATAGTCGTGCTTCAAATTGGCAATTGTCCATATTTGAAGAAATGAAAACGATCAAAAAATATCAATCTGTTGTCCCAGATCTAGATATTGTCCGTTGGGCTACAATAAATGGTGCCGAAGCGCTGGGCATGGATCACTTGGGTCGTATTGCAACGGATCTTCGGCCTGGATTAAACCATATCGATGTTGAAGTAAGAGATGGTGTATTTGATTTAAGTACTGCTCTCCGATCTACGAGACTTGTATAGTACTACTTATTTGTCGGCATTCAGTCCTCCAATCAAGATCTATCTGCTCACTCAAAGCGTCTATCTTGGCCAAGGTGTCCAGCAAAAAAGATTTATGTTTTTGGGATTGAGGGAAAAATGCTCGATGTCCCAAACGCCGTTGAATATCCGATACCTTATTGCTGATCTCCCTTGTCTCAATGCCAAAGTGCCTGTCCTTAAAAACATCAAAAATATACTTGAGTGCCACTGAAGATGGA
>JAJRXG010000036.1 GCA_024276375.1 Bacteroidota bacterium
CAAAGTTAACTATACACGGCTTATTTAAGCTTTCACAATTTCTTGTTCCGGTGATGTCGCTCCTTGTCCCGATTGGTTTTTTTGTTGAAGTTTCTTTCTACGGCTTCATCAAGGTCTATACCCATCTGATTGGCTAAACATGTTAGTACAAAGAGAATATCGGCAATTTCATCTTGTATTTCTTCTTTTACTTTGCCCGCTTCTGCTAAATGCTTAAAAGACTGTTCTCCATATTGACGCGCAATTAAACGTGCCAATTCGCCAACTTCTTCGGTAAGAAGAATCATATTGGTCTTCTCTTCAAAATATCTGACCCCATAGGTCTTAATCCAATCATCTACCCGTTGTTGATATGCTTTCATTTCTTATTCTCTAGTTTGGCTGTCCATCCATATTGTTACTGGCCCATCATTGGTCAATGTTACCTTCATATCCGCACCAAAAATGCCCGTTTTAACTTCTATTTTATTTCTTCTAAGAGATTCTACAAACTTGTTGTATAAAGGTTGGGCTATATCCGGATGTGCTGCTCTTATAAATGAAGGACGATTGCCCTTCTTAACGGAAGCATATAGTGTAAATTGACTGACGAGCAAGATACTTCCTCCTATATCTTGTATATCTAAATTCATCTTTGATCGAGCATCTGAAAAGATACGCAATTGAGTGATCTTGCGTACGAGCCAGTTGATATCTTCTTTTGTATCTTCATCAGTTATACCAAGCAAAATCATCAGCCCTTTGCCAATAGAATTTTCCGTTTTTCCTTCAATCAGTACTGATGCTTTACTTACTCGTTGTATGATAGCTCGCATGGTATAACAAACATATTAATGAAACAATATACGTAAAATACAGATTTACAATGTTCTATATAACAAGTTATTAAATACTTTTAAACACAGTTATAGGTCGCTCTTTGTGTAAATCCTCTAGCAACTCGTACCGCAAAGACAGAATTGGGGATAACACCTTCTTTACAACATTTTATTATCATTACTACTCTCAGCTTTTTATCCACTATATATTGTTGATAACATGTTAAACTAACTGTATAAAGAAAATGAGGTTATAGAAAGGTTGAATTACATGCGGTTATCAACAAAATATGGTGTACAAAATGAACATAAAATATTGTTGAAGATTTTTACTCACAAATCCACAGCACTAATAATAATGAGTTTATATATAATATTTAATAATTATTAAATAAGAAAGTAGCAGAAACAGAATAGGGTGTCACCGCAAGACATTACTACTTTTGTATCATGAAAGTCCGTAAAGCGATAGTAATTTGGTTGTTGTGTGGTATCGTGTTGGTTTATGTTCAGATAGTTATTGGTGGAATAACACGCCTTACGGGTTCCGGTTTATCAATTACTAAATGGGATATTGTTACGGGAACATTGCCCCCGCTATCTGAACAAAAGTGGATCGAGGCTTTTGAATTGTATAAGCAAACACCACAATACCAAAAGATCAATGTCGATATGAAGATGGGATCTTTTTCTGAAATAGGATCCTTTAAGTTCATTTATTTTTGGGAGTATTTTCATCGCCTTTGGGCTCGTTCCATGGGATTCATTTTTTTGATGCCTTTTATTTTTTTCAGTTACAAAAATTGGATTCCTAGCAATCTCAAAAGAGACTTGGGTATTGTCGTGGCTCTTGCTGCATTAGCTGCTCTTTTTGGTTGGATAATGGTGGCCAGTGGTCTTGTTCATCGTCCTTGGGTCAATGCCTATAAGTTATCTATACATTTGAGTATTGGTGTCAGTGTATTTGGTTACTTGTTATGGACGTTTCTAAAATATAGATATTCAGGTACAAATATTTATATTATATATAGTGTTTCGGCTAAATGGGTAAAATATTTTCTCTTACTGTTCATCATTCAGATCTTTTTCGGTGGTTTAATGTCTGGTATGAAGGCAGCTTTATTTTATCCTTCTTGGCCGGATATTGGTGGACAATGGATTCCTAGAGAGATTTTTATATTAAATAATTGGTCTATTGAGCATTTTGTGGATTATGATAGGGATTCTTTTGTCTTTAGTCTTGTTCATTTTGTACATAGAACTGTTGCATATCTCATTGTTATACTTGTTTTTATATATAGTGTTAAGTTTGACATCTTCAAGCGGAGAGATCGGATTGGGTTCTCGTTTTATTTTGTTCTTGGATTAACGATCCTACAAGTTTGCCTTGGAGTGATAACTCTGTTAAAAAGTGTTGGAAATATCCCTGTTGTATGGGGCGTTCTTCATCAAGGAGTTGCAGTTTTATTATTTGCTTCCTTTTTAGTGCATATGTACTTTGTCTTAGATTATAGTGACTTGATCGGTAAGGAAGGTAAGAAATCGTTGATGACATAAATTATCTGTGTACTTTTGTTTGTTCTATCTACTTAGCCGTAAATTCTTTTACTTATTCCTCTCGGATATAGAAATGATATCAGAATAACGGCCTTTTAAAATCAAATTTGATTGACAGTAGCTAGGAACGTTTTATTTAATCAATCGTTAGACGGTGAGGATATTCGAAACAGATGGTTTTAAGTATATAGAGACACAACCGGAAAAACCTGTACTGCTTTTATTGCATGGTCTTTTTGGAGCTTTGAGTAACTTTAATGAACTGATTGGGCATTTTAAAAATAAGTATAATGTTGTTGTTCCTTTGCTTCCTATTTATGAAATGGAATTAGAAAGGACGGGTTTAGATGGCTTGCTACAATATGTCAAGTCTTTTATTGCTTACAAAGAGTATAGTAAAGTGCATCTCTTAGGCAATAGTCTTGGGGGTCACATAGCACAGTTGTACGCATTGGAGTGTCCTGATAAGGTACAAACGCTGACGTTGACCGGTAGCAGTGGATTGTTTGAAAGTGGTATGGGTGATGGTTATCCGCGTAGAGGTGACAAAGAGTATATAGCTAAGAAGGTGGAGCAAACATTCTATGATCCGTCGGTTGCTTCGGAGAATCTTATAGATGAAGTCTTTGATACAGTCAATGACAGAAATAAAGCCATCCGCATTGTTCTTACTGCTAAGACGGCTTTAAAGCATAATTTGGGTGACCAATTGCATTCTATCAAATGTCCTACCTTATTAGTTTGGGGTAAGCAAGATTCTATAACACCTCCTTTTGTAGGGGAAAAGTTTCATGAGTTGATCCCCAACTCACAATTGGTTTTTGTTGATTTGTGTGGACATGCACCGATGATGGAGCGACCTGTAGTGTTCAATAAAATACTGAATGATTTTCTGCAACAGTATGAAGTAAAACAGGAAGAGGTACTTGCATCATCTTAGGAAGTTAATCCTAAGCAAGAAAGCTCCCAAAGATTCTTTCTTTAGGAGCTTTAAGTGAGCGTTGGTGGTCTCTTGTTTAAGGACGATCTATTTTTTTAGCCCTTCGTGCTCTCTGCATGGGGTTTTCTCTTGTGCGATCTTTCATTCTCTTTTGTTTAAAAGTTTCAAACCGTGAAGATTTTTCTCGAGGCGGATAATGATTATTGCTCGTATCAGTATCAGCGATTTCCAAATAAGGGTCAAGGACGATACTCGCCACTTCTTTATCCAAAGGAAAGACCTTTGTAACTTTTTTATTTCCCATGCGCCATATTTCTACAGGAATACGAAAATCTTCTGTTGTTCCGTCAGTGTATTGCATCTGAATAATAATGGGCATCGGTAGATTGCCAACTTTCTTAATGGTTACTTCATAATAATTTTTGCCTTTACTATAGAGCGCTTTATCTTCATCAGAAAGACTATTGTAGAACGCTTCATATTCTTGCTGATCAATAGCGTCCGACATGAGCGGATCATATGTGGTATAGAAATCTCTTAGAGTGGTATCTATCTCATCATAGGTCTTTTTGATTTCTCGTGCTCTGATATGGGATATATTTTCTGGCCCATTGTCTCTTTCTTTTTTGGCTCTCCTTTTTTCTTCGACGGGATTACCGGTATTGATGTTGAACTTTTTAACAGAAGTTATTGCTTGATCAACATGATCTGTTGTATAAAACCATCCCCTCCAGAACCAATCCAAATCAACTCCGGAAGCATCCTCAATAGTTCTAAAAAAGTCCGCGGGATATGGTTGCTTGAATTTCCATCGATTGGCATATTCCTTAAAGGCAAAATCAAATAACTCACGACCCATGATGGTTTCTCTCAAGATATTGAGAGCTGTGGCGGGTTTTGAATATGCATTGTTGCCAAATTGAAAAATGTTTTCTGAGTTTGTCATTATTGGAGATATATGGGATTTATCTCCACCCATGTAATCTGTAATGAGATTTGCAGGCCCACGCCGATGTGGATAGTTTCTTTCCCATTGTTGTTCGGTGAGATATTGTAGAAAAGTATTGAGCCCTTCATCCATCCATGTCCATTGTCGTTCATCGTTGTTGACAATCATGGGAAACCAATTGTGTCCAACTTCATGAATGATGACACCGATGTGACCATATTTCATGCGTTTAGAATATGTGCCATCTGATTCACAACGTCCATAATTGAAGCAAATCATGGGATATTCCATACCCATACTTCCATCAATAGACCAAGCGACAGGATATGGATAATCAAAAGTATAGTGAGAATACCATTTTATAGTGTGTGCTACGGCCTTGGTACTGAATTGGCTCCAAAGACAATCTCCTTCTGGAACCCACATCGATTGTGCAAGAACAGTACGCCCATCAGCCATCTTTACCCCAAGTGCGTCCCAGATAAACCTTCGAGAAGAAGCAAAAGCAAAATCTCGCACGTTTTCTGCTTTAAATTTCCAAGTTTGATACTCTGTTTGAGTCTGTTGGGCATTTTCCAATGCTTCGTCGAGAGTTCTGATCGTAACGGGTTGAACATAAGCGTTTTTTGCTTCTTGGATTCGCTGACGCATTTCTTTGTTTAAAACGGAAGATTCATTTTGCAAAAGACCCGTAGCCGCAACAATATGATCTTTTGGAACGGAGATTTCAACTTCGTAATTACCAAAAATGAGGGTAAATTCTCCTCTTCCCAAAAATTGTTTGTTTTGCCAGCCCTCTATGTCGTTATAAGCACACATTCGGGGATAGAACTGTGCGATACAATATACCCGATGGCCATCGCTAAATTCTTCATATCCTGAACGCCCCCTTACTTCTCGAGTATTATTGATATTGTAAAACCATTTTATTTTAAAAGTAGTACTTGCTCCTGCTTTTAAAACTGTAGGTAGATCAATACGCATCATTGTTTTATTAATGGTGTATTTTAGTGCCTTGCCAGAATTATTGGTCACGGATGCTATCTTAAATCCTCCATCAAAAGTGGGTTGCATGCTTTTTAAGCTGCGTTCAGATGTACCATCCTCACTGATAGAGCTTTGTGCTAGATGATGAGTATCAGAATCAAGTGCTCTGACATTTTGATCCAGTTGTAACCAGAGATAAGAATGATTGTCCGGGGACAAATTGTGGTATGTTATGGTTTCTTCTCCGTATATTTTCTTTTCTTCATCATTGAGAGTGAGTTTGATTTTGTAGTCCGCACGTGTTTGCCAGTATTCGCTACCTGGAGCTCCTGATGCAGTGCGATAATTATTGGGCGTTGGAAGAACACTTCCCAGTTGTTCAAACGGAGAGATCTCAGTTTCTCCTTGGGCAGATATCTGAGCCGTTATAACACTAAAGGCAATAAAAAAAACAAATCTTTTCATTTTAATAGTTTTCGTTTTATGGAAAAAAAGGGGAAAGATAGACATTGTCACATAGTCTAGTATGATAAGATAAGTATATTGGAGAGATGGTAGATCACAATAAGCTTTTCTTAACAATATGATGATTACTATTTATGATATTTAATTAAATATATGTTTATAGTATTTATATAATGTGTTGATAATCAATGGTTTGTTCAAACGATCCTTCTAATTGTTCCACATGGAACAATTTTAAAAAATTATTATGAAATTCGCTCTTCTTTTGTCTGTGGTCATTTTATTTGTAAAGTGCAAAGATCGGTACGTGGACAAAAGACCCAATATTATATGGATAGTAGCGGAAGAGTTAAGTCCGGTGATTCCCTCTTTTGGAGACAGCACTGTTGTGACACCACATCTTGATCGGTTGGCAAGAGAGGGCGTTTGTTTTGATCGGGTTTTTAGTCCCTCAGGGGTTTGTGCTCCTAGTCGTGCGGCTCTTGTGACAGGAAAATATCCCACAACAATAGGTGCCAATCATATGAGAACAGGACCTTGGTTTCCTGGTGTAACAGCTCGGTTTATTGAGCGCTATGCCAAGGTGGCGCTTCCCAAAGGAATAAAGCCATATGAAGTCGTTCCTCCTGCAGATGTTAGAATGATGAGTGAGTATTTGCGTGAAGCGGGTTATTATTGTACTAACAATAACAAAGAGGACTATCAATTTAAAAAATCTCCGATGGCTTGGGATGATAGCTCTAAGCGGGCACACTGGAGAAATAGAAAGAAAGGTCAGCCTTTCTTTTCCATATTTAACATTGAACTTACTCATGAATCGAGAATTTGGCAGAAACAACAAGATACCCTATTGATTGATCAACATAGGAGAGTTCCTGTACCTCCTTACCTTCCGGCTACGGATAGTGCTCTTATGGATTTGCGCCGTATGTACTCCAATCTTGTGGAGATGGATATGATAGTTGGAGAGATATTGTCTCAATTGGAAAAAGATAATTTACTGGAGAGTACTATAATTTTCTGGTATTCGGATCATGGAGGACCTATGCCAAGACAAAAACGTATGATTTATGATTCAGGGATTCACGTTCCTTTGATTATTAGGTATCCCAATCAAACTAACGCCGGTCTAAGGGAAGATCGATTGATCAGTTTTATTGATTTTGGCCCAACAGTACTTTCTCTTGCAGGAATAAAACCGGTGGAGGATATGGATGGTCTTGCCTTCTTAGGTAGCTACAAAGAGGTAAAAGAGCGGAAATATATTCATGCGGCCAGTGATAGATATGATGAATCCGACCCGGATCGTATTAGAGCTGTAAGAGATAAGCGCTACAAGTATATACGCTATTATGATCGAGACAA
>JAJRXG010000310.1 GCA_024276375.1 Bacteroidota bacterium
GTCCTCATATGTTTAAGAACTCCTCATATATAGTCTCCCTTGATGAGCGCAACGTATCAATCCTCCCCACCTCGCATTACTAACCAATAAAGTGCAATATATTATTCACATTGTACAGTTTATCTAAAAATACTCTTCAATCACCTCTACACATTGCCGCCCAAGCCAATAAAAAAAGTGGTTGTCGTTTTTTTGCCAACTTGGTTAGACCCCTATGTTCTCTATCACACAACAAGACTTATATTCTCAGCAATTTATGCATTCACAACTATTGAAAGTCTCAATACAAACCAATACACAGCTGATATTTGTCGTTGGTGAATGGTAAAGTTTTTTTTTGACACAGATGTTTTTATTCGGGCAGATGAAACGGGCTGGCAAGTTTCATATCCGATCAAAGAAAGAGACTATAATTTATACAGATGAAAAAATGGCTCATACGTATTGTCTTGTTCTTCATAGTACTGCTCACCGGAGTCCTATTGTATGTAGAATTTAACAAGAAAAACTTGCTCGCCGCAGGTATTGCAGAGGCCAACAATATGATCCAAGGCAGCATTGCTTATGAGAATGCCGATATCAGTATTTTTTCTTCCTTTCCCAATATTCAACTGAAACTCAACAGACTAGTTGTACGTGACACATTTGCAGATCATGCACCTGTACTCGATGTTCAAGAAGCACGGGTCAATATTCCGATATTAAGCTTGTTTGGAGAGGTAATTAAGATTCAGTCCTTCGCTCTCAACGGAGGCAATCTCTACCTTGAGCAATATGCTGATGGATCGACCAATTATGACTTGGCCAATACTTCTGCCACCTCAACAGCTAAGCAGAGCTCTATCGATATAGATATGAATCGCTTCGACTTACGTCAAATAGATATCACCTTTGAGGATGAACTCTCCAATTCCATCTATCGGATCAAGGCGTTTTCCAATACCGGAAAACTCCGATATCACAATCAATACATCGGGATCGTTCATGATTTTAATGGTGAAGTAGTCCTGCCAACAAGTATAATCGGATCCACTTATCAGATTGCCGTAAAGGGAAAAATGCAAACTCTTCTCAATCCTACCATGGATTCTCTTGGCATCAAAAATGCAGCATTTTCTTTGAATGACTTGCCCGTATATCTCAATGGCTCTGTCCTGTTTGGCAATTCAGTGGCATATAAGCTTGATTTTGGCTCTCCTTCTACTGAAATAAAAAGATTGGTCTCTATGCTATCCTCATTTTATACCAATCAATATGAGGACTTGATAAGTGATGGCCGCTACGTGCTCAAGGGAGATATATCAGGTCGTAGCGATCAGACATATCCAATATACAAGTTGTCCATCCTAGCAGAAGATGGCAGACTAAAATATCCACAACGCAATACTCAGATAGACCAACTCAACTTCGCTCTGATTATTCAAAATGAGCATCCTTCAACACGCTATACCAAATTGATCGTCAATGATCTCAACATAAGATCCGGAAGCAATACGATAATGGGTTCATTCGCTTCGCGTCCGGAAGGAAAAAGGCACAAGGTCAGTCTAGATCTCAACGCCAACATAGATTTTAAGGAAGTGGCAGAGAGCCTTGTTTTGCCGGAAACTACACTTTTGTCCGGACGGCTCAAGGGACGGATGGCAGGCAATGGTACGATCAATATAGAGCAACAAAAAATGCGACCGGATGATCAACGATTCTCCTCTGATATCCTTATAGAAGATTTTTCTTACACCGATGATAGTACCAGTCTATCCCTATATAAGGCTCGTATCAAGGGGGATAAGGAGTACCTCTCCTTTGATTTTACAGATATCAAGTATCTCGATGCCCTCGACATCAATGCAAAAGGATATATCAAAGAGCCCCTGAAGGCCGCAATGTTGTCAGATCACATCATTGTTGGTGATATAGAGATTCGAGCGGATGTGATTGACATCGATCGGCTCACACCATCAGATGCCCAATCCTTAGGTACACAACAATACCGTATCCCTAGGACTGAGATAAGTTATTTCTTGAACGCAAATCAGATCAAACGCAGTCCGTATGTGATCAATGATGTTGAGGTGAGAGGAATGCTTAAACCCATGGATGGAGCGATCCGTTTTGAAATGTCGGACTTTCTGGGAAGTCCTGTGACAGGCAGTGGAATATTGGATGGCTTGTCGGCATACATGATCAATGGTGACACTTTGAAAGGCACGCTCAACATCGTCTCTAATCGCATTGATCTCGACCTATTGCTGGGTATAAGCGATGAGGTCGCCCTTGACCAATCAGAACAGACAACAGAGATATTGCCAGACAATATTCGACTCGATATTGACTATAAATCAGATCAAATTGTATATAAAAATATCAATATCTTAAAATCATTAGGCCGTATTTCCTTAGGGGAGCAAGAAGTGAAATTTGAAAATAGAGGCGTACTATTTGGAGGTCAAATTGCATTGGTTGGAGCATTGGGCACTAAAGATATCCAGGGATATGATTTTGATCTTAGATTGGAGTTAAAGGGATTGGAATTTTCCAAAACAGCCTCCGGCCTTCAACTATTCCAACAACTCATCCCACTCGCACGAATCTTGGATGGGGAGTTTACTGCTTCCCTCAATTGGGATTCTGAATTGAATGCTGACTTTGTTCCCAATCTCAATACCCTCCATGCCTATGGCGTATTGGAAACAAGAGACGGTGGCATCCGTACTTCTCTACCCATAGATTCATTTGTTCGATCTCTCAAAATAGTCAATGCAGAGCAACAGGCACTCAAGATATCCGATACTAAAAAATATTTTATAGTGGAAGATGGAAAAGTTCTGGTCAAGGACATCAAATTGCAATCGGGAGATGTAAATATTACAATGTCAGGATTCCACAGTTTTAACCAAAAACTTGATTACAAATTAAAAATAGATATCCCTCAGTCAAAACTCAATGCCGATGGATTACTTCGCCAAGTACAACAGAAAATACAGTTCAGCCGATTGCTGCAAAATGCAGGCGATGATGTTACGATTCAAGTAGAAGCCGATATGATAGGTACAATTCTGAATCCCAAATTCCAAATCACCGGAGTGAATCTAAAAAAAGGTGATCTCATTGAAAGTATCGGAAGACAAATTATCAACACTGCAGAATCGACTAAAGATAGCATAGAGACGGCTCTAACAGATACGATCAACGATGCCGTAAATCAGGCCAATGAAATCATCGATAGCCTCTCAGACAATTTAAAACAATCCATTGATAGCACACGGCAGGAACTAGAATCTATCAAGGATTCGGCCAAGACAATTCTTGACACCCTCGTACAAAATCAAAAAGAGCAACTCGAAGAAGAATCCGAAGAAATATTGCAAGATATTCTGTCGGGAAACACCGATAGTCTCGAATCATCTATAGAAGATATATTCAAACGCCGACAACAACAACTCGACAGCCTAAGCAATAAGTATCCCATCAAGTGGCCGAAGAATCAATGATGGGATTTGACTTTTTGTTGACTAGCCAAATCCCTATACCGTACTTTATTTTCCCCTGTGGCATCAACGGCAGTCCAAATCCAATGCTGTGCCTCTCGTAAAAATTTCAATCCACTCCTCCCTATAACAACAAAATCCGTATTTTTATCATACAACCGAAATACGAATACTCGACCAAAAATTGAAAAGAAATATTGAGCCCACTCCGAAATCTGACTATATTCACAAAATGAATTATTCGTTACTATTCAGGAGGTTGCTTTTTTGCCAAAATGACGCCTACCTGATTAGTAACAATTATTTTGGATAAAAATTTGTGCCGGAGTGGGCTCATCATTTATGTTTTTATAAAATGTCATACTCATGAAGGATCTTGATAACTCTCAATACAGAATCAGAAAGATTGTAGGAATACTTGGAATCTCATTGCCGATTATGTTATATATTATCTCTAGTGCCCCATTATATTCTATCAGCCATTATTATTACACTGAAGGAGGTGTTTTTTTTATAGGTATTTTATCGGCTTTTGGTCTTGTCCTAATCGCATATGAAGGATATCCAATTGATACCAACAAAAATGAAAAATTGAGCGATGATCTCATAACAACAATATCGGGTATTGCCATTTTGATGACCGTTCTGATTCCTACTCGATGCTCCGGCTCCGGACAAGAATTATGTTACGGAGAGATAGCATATTTGTTTGGTCATGATGAACCTCTCAAAAGCGCTGTTCATCTCCTTAGCGCAGGAATATTTCTTTTGTCATTGGGCTGGATGAGCCTATTTCAATTTACCAAGAGTAAAAACGTCGAAAGAAAAAATCGCAATAAAATATATAGGTATTCAGGATATATCATATTTGCTTGTATCGCCTTACTAGTCATTATATTTTCGATTGAGAAAGTGCTAAATATCGATTTCAATGATTATCTCAGAGCCTATACGTTTATACTCGAAGCCATCGCAGTCTGGGCTTTTGGTTTCTCTTGGATTGTCAAAGGAGAAGTCGATACATACCTGACGCAATTGATGCTCCCCAAAGTCACTTCCGTGCAGTAACTCAAGTGAACTCAATTTGCATAGAGGCAACCGAACTGTTCCAACTCCATAAAAGTCCTTTTCCCAGATGCCATCAACAGCACTAACTACAAGTGCAACAGATACCATAGATCATTAACTTCCTCTTCCTTTTTGGCAGGAGGTGTGGAGACTACAAAGTTGAGTCTATTGAGCAATTTTTGAGAGCGGAGATTCTCCTTAGAAGTAAAAGCCCAAATCTTTTTATACCTGACGACGATCTCCGGGTCATTGAGCAATCCAAACGAGGCCTCATAAGCATATCCAAAACCCTCCGCAGATGTCAACATCGCAAAACCCAAGTCCGGGGCATCCAGATATGGGCGTTGGAGCAAACCACACAACCCGATGGGATCATCACTCGATGCGATACGCACCAGCAAAAGTCCAAGGTTATGTTTTTCATACATTTTCATCGGACCTTCGACAATATATCGCTTGGCATCCTGAACATCATAAATGTTGCGATCCCCTATATATCGCTTCCATGAACTTTGATTAAGTAATCGATAGATGAATGGCGCGTCACCCACTTCCAACCTACGCAATGATAACCTTCTCGTAACGATGCCCATAAAATGAATATGATTTAATGGGTTAAGATACTACACCATGTCTCACAAACTACTACTTTTGTAGCTTTCAATGCAGGCAAAAGTAGGAAATGATATAGGCACAGCGGCTCAACTGCTCGATTTGGGAGAAGTAGTAGCAATACCCACTGAGACTGTATATGGACTGGCAGCCAATGCCTTGCTCCCCGAGGCCGTTGAAAAAATATTTGCCATAAAAAACAGACCCTTCTCCAATCCACTCATTCTGCATTTTGCTGATGTACAAGCCATGCTCCCATACATTCATAAATCGCCTATAGAGCTTGATTCACTGATCCAACGATTTTGGCCAGGACCATTGACGATCTTGTTTGAAAAATCTTCACTTGTCCCGGAAATCACCAACGCAGGACTCCCACGTGTAGCAGTTCGTGTGCCGGATCATCAATTGACATTAGAATTGCTAAAATCCCTAGACTATCCCCTTGCAGCGCCAAGTGCCAATCCATCCGGCTATATCAGTCCGACATCTGCACATCATGTCTTGTCCCAATTAGGAGATAAGATTAACTATATCCTCGACGGAGGTTCCTGCCGAGCAGGATTAGAATCAACTATTGTTGGACTAGAAAACAACAGGCTCATCGTCTATCGACTGGGTTCGGTCTCAGTCGAGGATCTGAGCCATCACTTCAATGGTATTGTTGAAATACAAAATACAGCTCTTAATAACAAGCCCTTGAGTCCCGGTATGCTTCCCTATCATTATGCCCCACGAACACCCTTGAAGCTCGCCGCTACTATGGAAGAGCATTTGTCCACCGTCAATCCTACACATATCGGTGTGATTACATATTCTTGGCAGACAGACGAGATTCCCGAAGAACATGTCGTCGTATTTGATATCCAAGAAGATATGCTATACGCAGCTCACTTAATCTATGAGATACTATTCATGATGGATCAATTTGATCTGGATCTTATACTTGTACAAGCCTTTCCGGAAAAAGACTTAGGTCGAACGATCAATGATCGATTGCGCCGTGCATCAGAACGCAGAATTACTCAGATATAGGAGGCCTGAGGTGAAGTAAAACTCTCTAATCATTCCTCGCTTGAGTCCACTTTGGAATCTGACTATCTTTGGTTTTGTAAGTTTTCGGAGTGGGCTCTAGTTTCTTTTCAATGATAGTGGCTGTCAACAAAAATCGAAAATTGCCTTTTATGTAATTCAAAACACCGCGGCCTTGACTCTTTTGTTGACGCCATCCCTTGCTAAACACTAAGCCTTGCCTGCTCCCCATAGCTATTGTTCTCTCTCTTTCAACTGCAGAATGTGCCATAGCCAAATTTGAATATGACCAATATACTAATTCTCCAACTGTTTGATATTTTGAAGTTGACTCGATTCATTATTTGTTTTTATGCATAGTAACACCGTATATCCCGACAATAGTTCATCATGTGACTCCTTCAGAAAATCTCAAATACTTTGTAACTATTCAGCACCACTGTTTTTAGACAGTAAATAGGCATTTTTGTTCCTGTCGAAGCCATATTTTTTGCAGCGTAGCATCGTTACGTAAGAAAAATCTGGCAAAGACAGGGGCAAAAAGGGCATTTTCTGGCAAAAA